>DNPC01000249.1 GCA_003501565.1 Planctomycetaceae bacterium
CGATTCCGACTTGTGGAAAACCCAGCGTTGATTCTTCATGTCAACGTGACGAGCCTCGACTCGAAGAAGCTCTTGAGGACGACATCCCGTTTCCCAAGTAAGCAACATCAAGTCGAGAAGACTCTGATTCCGCGTGTAGCTCTTGAGAACCTCAAACTCCGCTGCTTCAACAATTACTTCTCGGCATTCCGCACTTGGAACCTCCAAGTCTTCAATTGGGTTGGAATCAAGGTAGCCCTGTTTCTTTGCCCATTTGAAACAACGCTTTGCGGCCCGCATGTAGTTGCGTCGACTGGTGACCGAGAAGTCGTACTGATTCACCCAGTCTTCGACATGAAACGGACGCATCTGGTCCGCCTGCATCATGGCATAGAACTGGCAGAATCGCTCAAGGCGGTATCTATACCAATGGTAAGTGTCATCAGCGGGGATGTCCCATCTGTTGTTGNNATCAACTCTCCGTCCCCCGTGATGTCCACCGTTCTGTGAGTGGGACCAAACCGTTCGATCGTAGCATTCAATGAACGAAAAAGACCTCATCGTCGGCGCAACCTACTATCGCTTCGGTTTCTCCGACGGAAACGTCCCAAAGGTTTCGTCGTACGTTTATGAAGGCGAAGTGCCGCATCGGGGATGTCCCATCTGTTGTTGAAACCGATGATGGTCTCACTTGTCTAAAAGGTATCTTCTTTCGCCTTTGCGGCAAGCGAGCCCGAAGGAATAGCTCGCGTTAAGCCGCTGAGCAGCCTAGGCGTTCTCCACTTCGAAAGACTTCTCCCCTGTTATTCCCGTAGGGAGTTTTTCGGCCGGCGAACTTTTTGATTTTTCCAACGCCGAGATCAACGACCGCAGGTCCGCATGACCACGGATTCGACGAAAGCCCTTCTCCGCTTCCAGTAACGCGTAAGACAGCCAACGCGATGCTTGATCGGTCTCGGCGCGAAAACGTGTCACGCGACCAATCTTGCGACGCGTGTTCAAAAACGAGTTCTCAATCGCGTTGGTGCTCAGCAGCGAGCGATGAATCGTGTTGGGAACGTTCAGCCGATGCAGTGCCAGCAGATCTTCGCCGGCCTCATTCAGGCTTCGGTAGGCTTCCGCATTGGTCGGCTTCAGGAATGACTTCAGTTCTCCAAGGACTTCCTCCGCCGCGGTGATGCCTTGAACGCCACGCAGACGCGTGAACAGTCGCGAGACCTCGCCCCAATGACGCTTGGACAACTTCCCTTTGATGTTCCGCTCTTTGTGAACCAAGCATCGTTGAATCACGCTGTCGCTGAAGAACTCTTTCACGGCGGCTCGTAGCGCGTCACTGCCGTCGAGAACAACGTAGAGGCGATGCTCACACTGGAACCCTCACTTGACGATTCGTCCCATCAGTTCCCGTGCGATCTCGAGACTTTCGCTGCTGCCCAAGACAAAATCCAGCACATGCTTGTTGCCCTTGGCATCGATCCCCAGCGCGACGACAGCCGTCTGGTCTTTACTCAAGCGGATTCCATCGAGCATCAGTGAGCACCAAGTTATCGTGCCAAGATCCTTGCTTCGCAGTTGCTCAACGAACTTCTTGCCAGCCTCTTGCCAAAGTCGTGAAACGCTTGACCGTTTGACGCCAGGTGACTTCGGGTGATTCTCCTCGATGGCTCGTGAACTGACGCCCGAAACGATCGCTTGCACGATCTGAGCCTGCAACTGCTGCGGATCTTTGGCTGCGGCGTAGCTGGCCAACTCGACTTCTCGGCTGGTACCGTCGGACGCTTTCCGACGCACTCGTGGACGGACAACCCGCTCCCGGTCGCCATCAACCAAGACACATCCCGGCGACGTTCCAGCACGATAATGATCGGGTGATGACCGATGGTGCTTGGGGCCGCACAGCTCGGTAACCTCCGCGGCCATGACTTCGCAGATCATTCCTCGCACTTGACCGCGCAGAAAGTCACGAAGGACCTGTCCGGTTTGAGAAGATGAAACTTGCCCGAGTGATTCCAAAAGACTAACTTCGTTCATGGATGGTCTCCCCGTCGGTTGCAGCCGACGAGAATTGAGAAATTGCGAAAGGCAGAATTCTGCCTTCCGGGAGACCATCCTTCAACTTTCAACAATCAATGGGACACTTCCTCATCAGCTCGGTGACGCTGAACCCACCCAAGAAAGCTGTCCGCGATTTCAGGAAGAGAAATCTGGCTAGTCGCAGGTGTGTTGACCTCCTGCATTGGTTCCGACATCAACTTGTGAAATTGCCGGAAGGCCTCTTCTCTTTCTGGGCCGAGATTGACTTGCTTTCCGTTGACTTCGACGAACCAACGCTTCTTGGACTTACGGTACCAAGGTTTTCTTGGACGTGGCATTTTTGACCTTCAGCTTGAGTATGAAACGCAAGCCAGCAAGCTGAAAGCCTTGTTGGTGGCCCCGGGTAGTTGCAGCTACTCGGGTTTTTTTTGTGGCAGTTTCCTGCCCCGATTCCCTGCCCATTATACGGGCAATCGTCGTAAGTCGAGTACACCCCAGAGGATTCGAACCTCTAACCTTCGGTTCCGTAGACCGATGCTCTATCCAGTTGAGCTAGGGGTGCGGGAGCCGATATTGTGCCCAATTTTTAATGGTCGGCAACGGGTGTGGTGGCAAACACTCAATTTTTTGCCGCGGTAGCCTTTTCCCAGGGAACCGGCTTTACACGCTTCCGTTTTTCTACGGCCAGCGTTTTTGTCGCGCGGAAACGTTTTTCCCGCGGTAACTCTGGCTGCGGTGTTGGGTAGTTGCTTGGCATGAATCTGGCGCGTGTTCGACATGGCGGCTTCGACGATTGGTTGCCAGCTTTTTTGCAATCTAGGCTATCAGAGACATTCCTGTGACTCGGGCTCCCATGGTGCCTTGATAATCGAGCCGCTAGCTAAGATTTCTGCGTCCCAACGTCCGCGAAGCGACTCATTACGTCCCTTTGGCTCTCATTCATGAGCCTTTCACGAACTGGTCACGAGCTGCTCAAGAGCTAATGAGCGGTGCGGGCACGAGAAGTGCGTGCTGAAAGTAGATTACGAACGCTCCCTGTCCCGCTACCAGTTGAGCGATATACAGTGAACCGACGTAGATGATTACGCTAGCAAGAGCGATTAAGCGAGCTGGCCAGCGAAGCAGCCAAGTGCGTTTGGCAGCGCGCCAATCTTCCTTCGTCAATCTGTCTTCTGAGTCCAGGCTTTCTTGCTGCACAACGCCGCCTGCCGCCTGTTCAAACGCCAAAATCCCGTCGGCCAATGTACTTGGCTGGTGATGGGCATCGGCGGCAAGTTTCGCCTGAAGACGCTGGGGACGTAGCTTGAGAGCTCGGCGACGCGCGTATCCCATGGCAGCACCGACCGCCCACTTGGCGGGGAAAGTGAACAAGATAAAGACAAGACTTGACGCCCAGAGAAATTCCGAGGGGGCTGCTTCGATTCGCAGGACGTACAGTGGAATACTAAGCAGACACACGAGCATCAGAGCAAAGGCGTGGGCAAGGGGCGCCGCAAGAAAACTGCGGCGAACGAAACGGAAGTCGAACAAGTCGGCGAATCGCCGCGTCGTAGCAAATCGTACTTGTGCCAGCGGTAAGTACAGCATAATCAAGCCCATCAGTACGGCGCCGATCAAACCGACCGCACCTGCCGCGTCCAGCTCCTGCGAACGCAACCCGGCAAT
>DNPC01000371.1 GCA_003501565.1 Planctomycetaceae bacterium
CATCGTGGAAGACGTTTCATTTCGAAAACCACGGAGCCTTGCCGCCGTCAAACTGGACCACAAATCGCTTTGTCCAGGTACTCTCCGCCTCGAGAAACGCAATATCTGGCAGTTTTTCCACTTCGAAACTCTACTCGTTATACAGGATTAATGCACGCCCTATTGTGGGGATCACGATCTTTGTGTGCAATTGACGCCCGCGGGAGGCCAAACAGGCTGCCAAGATGGCACAAACTGGCTCCACGACTTCAAACTCTACGATTTGTGGATGATTTGTTCGACGCTCAGCTGGAAGGAACCACTCATCAACACAGACCACGTTGGTATGGAAAACCACCATGGAAAACCACTGGATAAACGCAGTCGCGGAATGGATGGAAGCGACCGAAGCCCCTCCGATTGGGGAGAAAATAACCTCAGCGATCCAGTCCGCCAGCCCAGCTGAGTTGCAGGAGCTGGTCGAAGTCGTCGAAACCGTCGCCACGCAGTCTCCGGATGTCGCGGCACGCGCACGAACGCCGCTCCAGCTGGCTGCAGCCCACTACCAATCCTTGGTGCGTCAGGGGGGAGTTGCACCCGAACTCCTGAAATTGGAACCAGCCGTTTTGCGAAGTTGTTACTTTGCATTTGTTGACGAACATCCCATCGTCGCGGCCCATGCCCTCCAAATGTTGGCCGCCCAGCCTGATGACGAATCGTTGGAGGCGCTCGCCGACGCACTCAATACCTCAGCCCCTAGTTCTTGGCAGTCGACTGCCGTTGGCCTCAGCCCACTTTGGAATGCAAACGAAGATCACTTGCTGGATTTCTTCCACAGCCTAGGTGACTCCTTGATGCAAGCCTCAGTTTTGAGTGTTGTGCTCGATTTGGCTGCTCACGCCGTTCGGAGCGGCAAGCTGGAGCGACACCCTTGGAGTGAACGAGGCGATCAATTCGCCAAGCTCCTGGAAAGCGTGACCAATCAACTAGCGGCATTTCAAAAGGACCCAAGTAAGTTTGGAGATGATATCGACGACATCCAATCGACTCTTGGCGATGGGGTCGCCCTGACCGTTTCACTGTGCGATGCACTGGGGCTGATTGGTCATCCTGATAGCGTCCCTGCGCTGGAAGCCGCCATGAAACTGACTCACCGGCGAATTCAGACGGAAGCTGCCGGCGCGCTGACTCGTCAAGGCAACACTGCTGGTCGCGAACATCTAATTGCACTGGCCGACGATCGCGTTGCTCGACAACGGGCGGTAGCCTACGCAGAAGAACTTGAGTGCGTCGATCTTATTGATGAGCAACACCGCACGCCGGTTGCACTTGCAGAAAGCCGACTGGCGGGCTGGCTTGCAGAACCGGCCCAGTTTGGGATGGCCCCCAGTGGAATGCAGCTTCACGACCAAGCGACGCTGTATTGGCCTAGCTACGAAGATCCCCAAGAATGCTATCTATTCAAATTCTGGTTTAACTTCCCGGCCGCGAAAGTAGAGAACATTGGAATCGCCGGCCCGGTAAATCACGCATTTCATTCCGACATGCGCTCTCTACCAACAGATGACATCTACGCCGCATTCGCTGGCTGGCATGCTGAACACGAGGACATTTACCAAGTTCCGGTCAATCTACTCAACCCTCGACAGCGCATCGAGGCCGAGGCGCTGGTAGGCCGCGTTGAGGCAACTGGGCTCGAAACCGTTGAGATTCAGGCGCTCGCTTTCTTCCTCGGCGACTTTGCTTTGGTCGCACATGCTGAGCGTGACGGCCAACCCCTAACGATCGTTGCCGACGAACAATCCTGCTTGACGATGCCGCGTTCTTCGGCTTCCAGCTCTTCTGCAACCAATGGACTTTCGCCCGACATCGTTCTGGCAATCTACCGCGGCAGGAAACTGTTGCGTTCGTTCAACGGCTAAACGGCAACGTGCCCCTGGAATCGTCACGAACCGAAATTACTCTTTGGTTGGATCAAAGGATCTAGCTACGGCCTGTATTTGCTTTGGCGTAGGTGGTTGATCGGGCGGAATGTCAATTAGAGCAACCCGGAATTGTTGCCCCTTTCCGGTCAACAAGGGTTTGGTTCCTTTACCTCGCCCGAATCCGAAAACGATCATTCCGTTCTCCGAACTAGCGGCCCCTCGATCACTACTGCCCAAGTACCAAACCGTGTCTTGGAGCTGATCACGTTGGACCTGGTGAACCACGATTGCATTTGAGCACCCATCTGCACCGGCGTAGAACGTCTGCCATAGCCCAAATCTCTGTGAGCTATTGTCCGGAATCGTTCGCTGCGGAGCTGACTCGGTATCGGTCGCCCAGTAGGACACCTTCGGCGCATAGCGTCCGCCAACCGGCCCCTCGTACAGAAACCACCAAGGATCCTTGCCTGCTTTCAACATCTCGAATTCAGCAAAACTCGGATAGAAAGTCCAGCGCCATTGCCAGTCGCCGGACTTGGACATGGTGACAATTTGATTTGCTCCGACCAACTTGCTTTCGCAGCGGTCAAATCCGGGGTGACCAGCCCCCTTATCCGGTCCGACAAAAACACAGTTGGGGAGCCCGCGATATCCCGCGGCAGCTGAATCGGGAAACTTACTAAGTGGTTCCTTATGGAAGCTTATCCAATCACGACCTTCATCATCGATAAGGCGCGAAAACCCACCTCCGGCACGATCAAACCACCACGAGGCCGTTGGAGTCGTTACGACGTATTGAGGCCGGCCTTCGTAGCTGCCCTCCTTGATCACGACGTCCTGTGCAACGGCGAAATGATTGCCCCAAAGGCATATTAGAAAAGCCGAATTAACAATCCACTGCTTCATGATGTAGCCAAGACTTTCTGACCACCGAGAAAATGGGCTTAGTAATGTTCAGCCCAGCCACTCGATTGCCACTATGTACGCTTAAACATTTTGTCGAGTTGTTCGCGACTGAAGAAGAGCGCGGTAGGTCTACCATGAGGACAGTGATGCGTATCCTGGTAGACTTCTTTTTGTTCAAGCAGCGCCGTAATTTCCTCTCCGGACAATTTATCCCCCGCCTTAACGGCCGCTTTACAGGCTAGCATATTCAGAATCTCGTCGATTAAGTCACGAGCATCAGGAGCCTTTCCGCCACTCATCAGCGGCTCAAGAACCTGCCGCATCACCTCTGCAGGTCGCATCCGCGCCAAGATAGCCGGGTAACTGGTCATTAGGATGGTATCTCCGCCGAACGGCTCGATTTCGATGCCAATTTCCTTCAAGACCTCTTGGTGCTCGACGGCTGCCGACGCCTCGCTAGGCGTTAAATCAAGCGGTTCGGGGACCAGCAGACGCTGGCTTTCAAGTTCACGGCTTTGTGCTTTTTCGCGTAGCTGCTGATAGATGATTCGTTCGTGCAAGGCATGCTGGTCGACAATTACCATCCCGTTTTCATCTTGCGTGATCAGGTACCGGTTGTGTACCTGAAACCCCAGATGGCTGCGAGGCAGCGAAGCGTCCGCGGCATCGATCCGCTGAATCGAAGCTCTGTTTTCAGCTGACTGTTCTTTGGAATGATCACCGGCGGATTCGGCCCGCTGCTCCGAATCACCCAGCCCCCAGACCTCTGCACCCGGCGGCAACTGTGATGCCTCAGTGTCCTGTGCAGTGTCTTGGGCAGAGCTATTTTCTGACGCGGGGCGAGGCACAGGAGGTAAGTCGGTAATCCCAAGACTACTACCGCCACGATTCGGGAAAGGCCGAAAATCCGGAACGTTGGCCGTAAGGCCGAGCGTCTCATCAGACTGCTTGCCAAGATTAGACGTTTGCGAGACAGCGGTTACCTGATTTGCGTGGTCTTCCCAACGCCCGGCATCGACGGATGTATCGGGCGCGACGACCACCTCAGACTCACGCGTTTGATCGCTAGTTCTATCACCAGCCGCTTCCCGCAACCCCTTGGGAACTGGGCCTGGCACATGCCGTGCCCGGGCAGTCAAATCCGTTGTTAGGAATTCGTGTCGCAGTGTCTTCAGCAGCTGGCTGTAAAGCTTGCCGCTTTCCTGAAACCGCACTTCCATTTTGGTAGGGTGTACATTCACATCAACTTTATCAGGCGGTATATCCAGCCTCAAGAAACAAACCGGATAGCGTCCAACCATCATCAGTCCGCGGTAGGCTTCCCCGAGCGCGTGTTGGAGCGAACGGTCCTTGATGTGACGACCATTAAGGAAGATATACTGCATCCGATTGTTGCTGCGGGTGATCGTTGGATCTGCCACGAACCCAGCCAAATTCGCCTCGTCTTGGCTGCTATTTACCCGGATTAGCGAACTACCGATTTCCTCACCGAAAAAAGCCTCAATGCGTTGCTGCCATGCATCGGTCGCGGGCAGGTCGTGCGTCACTCGGTTTCCGCTCCGCATCACAAATGCAACTTGCGGGAAAGCTAAAGCGATGCGCGTAAACGCCTCGGTGATGTGCCCGGCTTCCGTCTGCGGTGTCCGCAAAAAATTCCGCCGTACAGGCGTGTTAAAGAACAGATTGCGAACCTCGATAATGGTTCCAACCGGACAGCCTGTGGGAACGATCGCCGTCTTTTCACCACCACGCACCGAGAGCTCTGCCCCGGAGTCCGCTTCGGCGACGCGCGTGCGGACGGTTAGGTGGCTGATTTCAGCGATCGAAGCCAGGGCTTCACCACGAAACCCTAACGTATGAACATCAAACAGATCATCTGCGTCCTGAAGCTTGCTGGTTGCATGGCTGGCAACAGCCAGTGGCAGCTGCTCTTCGGCAATACCGCATCCGTTGTCGCTAATGCGAATCAGATCAATCCCACCACCCTCGATGGTAAGCTCAATCCGAGTCGCGCCCGCGTCGATGCTGTTCTCCATCAGCTCTTTTACAACACTGGCTGGGCGTTCGATAACCTCGCCGGCAGCGATTTTATTGATCAGCCCTTGCGGGAGTTGTCGTATCGTCGGCATCGCGCCCTTCCTTAGTGCCATTCCCTACTTGGCCGAATTTAGCGGTGTCGCGTCGTTGCATTCACTCGCTATTTCGCCTCATCAACGTCCTTTGCGGCAACGCTATCGTTCGTATCATTTTCACTTTGACCATCGTCTGACTGGTCATCTCCTGCGGCCTCCGACTCCTGCTTGTACTTATCCAGTTTGCGATACAGCGTTCGCGAACCGATGCTCAAGATCTTTGCAGCTTCTTCGCGGTTGCCCGCAGTCATCTTCAGTGTCTCTTCAATAGCCCACTTTTCGATTTCCGCCATACTTTTTCCGATCAGGCTCCAGTCGGCCGCCCCCTCGGTTGCCTGGCCGTTGTTCCCAGCTGCAGTCGCATCTGTCTCGACAAGCTCGGGCGGAAGATCGTCGGTGTCCAACACACCATCGGTGTCCAGTACCACCATGGTTTCAACAAAGTTGCGGAGCTGGCGAATGTTGCCGGGCCACGCATAGCTGTAAAACCGACGGGTTACGGCGGGAGAAAAGGTGCAGTTCGCTTTGCCGTGTCGCCGAATGAAGAGCTTCCGGAAGTGATCCATTAACGGAACGATGTCATCGGGGCGTTCACGAAGTGGCGGTAAGTGTACGGTTACAATGTTCAATCGGTAATAGAGATCGTTGCGGAAGGTCCCTGCTTCAACCATTTCATCCAGCGGACGGTTGGTCGCACTCAATAGTCGGCAATTGACCTTAATCGACTTGTTGTCGCCAACCCGAGTGATTCTGTGCTCCTCCAAGACTCGCAGCAATTTAATCTGCGTACTCATCGGCATATCACCGACTTCGTCCAGAAAAAGTGTTCCACCATCGGCGTACTCGAACGCCCCCACGCGATCATTGGCTGCATCCGTAAATGCACCTTTGACGTGGCCGAACAATTCGCTTTCGACGAGCGTTTCAGATACCGCCCTCACGTTCAGCGCCTTCATGCGCTTACTCTTGCGAGGGCTGTTTTGATGAATCGCCTGCGCAATCATCTCCTTACCGGTACCACTTTCGCCTGTTATCAAAACAGTAGCATCCGTCGGTGCGATCCTCCGCAGTCGATCGATGACTTGCTGCATCTCGTTGCTAGCGTAGATGATGCCATCAAAGCCAAACTTTTCGTCCAACCGTTGACGCAGTTCCGTGTTGGTCTGCTTAAGGTGGCAGGCTTCGATCGCTTTAGCGGTTACGGCACGTAAATTGTTCGGCCGAATGGGCTTTTCCAGAAACGAAAACGCCCCCTCCTGCATCGCTTCAACCGCCTTTGGGACGGTCGCGTGTCCGGTCACCAAGACCACTTCGCAGTCTGGTAAAGACTCTTTGGCTTTCTGCAAAACGCCCATGCCGTCGATGTCGTTCATCACGAGGTCGGTCACGACGACGTGGAACATGTTTTTCTCGATCTGCGCGATCCCTTCCGGCCCGCTTGTCGCTACCGTGCAGCGGTAACCCACCCTCTCAAGACTCTCCGTCATCGCGCGAGCGTGAGCTTTGTCGTTGTCGACGATCAACAACGAAAATTCCTGTGGATCGAACTGGAGTTCCGGTTCGCTAGTGCTGAGGGTTTCCGTCATGAGTGATTGTTGCGAGTCGTTTTCAGATCAACAGAAAAGGTCGGAAGTGCGGTGGCTTCTAGGCTGCCGGGAAATCGTTGCGGCGGTTACAATTTCGAAGGGATACGGAACCGAAATTATCGCGGAAACGTTATTGCGCGTTTCGTGGTTAGCGTTGCATCGTTGAGTAGGGTTTTCGTTTTCCCCAAGCATCAGTTTGCCTGGTTGTTCATTTTACCGGCTTCGCCCGCCAGCCAACAGGCGCGTTACCCGCAACCCAGAAAACTGACAGCTTAGCCTTACCGCCCACGAAGATTCGATAGCAGTCGAACCCAAAGCAGCTGAATAGTTGCTCTCGGTCGGGTTGACTATCCCGTCTTCAATGTTCCTTGTTTGCGAATCTGAAGAAATCGACTTCTCCCATGACTATTTGTTGTCGAGGCGTCCGCGGCGCGACTACGGTTCCTGAAAATACGCGCGATGCAATTCTCCTAGCAACTCGTCAAATGATCGCTTTGATCATCCGCAGGAACAACATCGCAGCAGAAGACATTGCCAGCGCGACGTTCACCGTTACGCGTGACATCGACGCCGAGTTCCCAGCGCTGGCCGCTCGGCAACTCGGCTGGCTAGAAGTGCCATTGCTGTGCGGTTATGAAATTGAGGTCCCGGGATCGCTCCCGATGTGTATCCGTGTGATGCTTCACTGGAACACTGACAAGCCACAACGCGATATTCATCATGTCTACATTCGGGATGCGGCGCGCCTCCGGCCCGATCTTTCTAAGTTGCCACCCGTAGATTGGGAAGAGCTCGAAGAGTGGATTGAA
>DNPC01000376.1 GCA_003501565.1 Planctomycetaceae bacterium
ATCGATGTTCACGCGACACATCATCGCAAACACACCCGCCTCGTCGTGGTCATACATCTGTATTTCCGCGATGCTCCCACCTCTGCCGGTCAATCCGTGAATAATCGGATCAGCCAGTCCTACATTGTCCGGGCCAACCGCAGTTACGACGATTTCCATGCCTTCCGTCCATCATTGAAGTTCGAAGCAAATGTGCACTCCAGAGTCTACAGCGCGTCGGCAAACGATGCCGCCTCCCGTGCCATTCGCCAAGGGTAAGTGGTGAAGAGTCGATCGGTTGGACCGATTAACCCAAAAAGGTTGGAATACGAAAGCCCCAAAAAACAGGGCATTGCGGAAACCACGACGATAAAGAAGCTCAGCGAACCCGCACTCTGCAATTATGGTCTGGCACTTTAGCGTGAGAATTTGGCTACGATAGGCGCCCCATTTCCTAGGTATAACCCGATTGCCTGCTCGAGCACGCTTTCTCGCTCCGGTGGTACAAACTATGATGATCCGGTTTTAGCATTTGCAGCTCCGCTGACTGGTTCACAAAGGAATGAGAAGTGGCCGAACGAATGACTCGGGAGAATGTTCCCGCGGGAAAATCGCTGTGTGATTATTGCACTGCCAAATGCTGCAGGTATTTTGCTCTGCCAATCGACACGCCCGACACAACTCGCGACTTGGATTTCATGCGTTGGTTCTTGCTGCACGAGCGAGCAAGTGTGTTTGTCGAAGACGAGAGTTGGTATTTGCTAGTTCACACCGTCTGCAAACATCTGCAAAGTGACAATCGCTGCGGCATCTACGAGACTCGCCCAGAAATCTGTCGGGAGTACACGACTGATTCCTGTGAGTACGACGAAGACGCGGTCTATGAAAAGTACTTCGAGACGCCCGAGCAGGTTGCTGAATACATGGAGGCTACAGTTCTGCAAGCTGACCTGGGTGCTACGCGTTCTCCCGAACCACCACTGTTGCCGGTCATTAATTTGTAGGTTCATGGCATGGTCGCGACCAATGAACAGGAATACTTGAACCTCCGATTCACGCCGCAGTTTGTTTAATTAGGCCTTCTTCCGTGCCCAGCCTTGCTTCCTTGCCCAGTTCGATTTCGCTGCCAAGCTCGATTTCGCTGCCAAGCTCGGCCGCTGTTCGATCGTAGTTTTTGGTAGCAACTGCGGATAACTCCAGCTTTTGCTATTCGGCTGATCGAGTTTGCTCCCCAAACCACAACACTCCAGTCTACGCAGACTGGTTTCTTCCCAGAGAATCCGAACGTGTCAAAACTTATCAAACCTAGAACGCTAAAAGGCTTCCGCGACTATCTGCCGGAGCTGATGATCCCTCGCGAGAAGATCATCGATACAGCCAAGCGTGTCTATCGCAGCTATGGCTTTACGCCAATTGATACCCCGGTTCTCGAGCACTTAGAAATCTTGACCGGCAAGGGCAGCGAAGAAACCGACCGCCAAATGTACTCGTTCAACGATCACGGCGATCGACCGGTCGGCATGCGCTTTGATCTCACGATCCCACTAGCTCGCTTTGCAGCACAACACATCGCGACCCTAGGAACCCCGTTCAAACGTTATCACATCGCGCCGGTATGGCGAGGCGAGAACCCTCAGGCTGGCCGCTATCGCGAATTTCTGCAGTGCGATTTTGATACGATCGGCACTGAAAGTGTGATAGCCGATATCGAGACCGGATTGGTAATCCACGATCTTCTCGATGCGATTGGCATCCAGGATTTCACGATCAAGATCAACAACCGACAGATTCTCTCTGGTTTACTTCAGAAGTATGATCTTTCCGACAAATCCGTCCCAATTTTGCGATGTCTCGACAAGCTAGACAAAATCGGCGCCGAAGCGGTAAGCCGAGAAATGCAGGCTGCAGCCGAGGTTACCGCCGAACAAGCCGACCAAGTGCTTGGTCTCGCTACGATCTCCGGCGATCCGACAAGCATGCTACAGCAAACGCAGACGTTAGTTGCTGGCAACGAACTTGGCGAAAATGGCGTCCAGCGACTTCGTGAACTTGTCGTTGCGTTCGAGGATGTTGGAATCGCGAAACAACGTTATCAAATCGATGTTTCCATCGCGCGAGGGCTGGACTACTACACGGGAGTCATCTTTGAAACGACCCTGGGTTCACTCCCTTCGATCGGTAGTGTGTGTAGCGGGGGACGCTACGACAACTTGGCCGGGCTTTACACCAAGCAGCACCTGCCCGGCATCGGTGCTTCGTTGGGACTTGATCGCCTGATTGCAGCAATGGAGTCCCTTGAACTATTGCCGAAGTCGCGGACGGTAGCACCTCTAATGATCGCATATTTTGATGCAGAGCGTCGCGCTGAGTATTTGGCAATTTCGCGAATCTTGCGGTCTGCTGGTATCGGCGTCGAGCTCTATCCGGACGCAAAGAAGCTTGGGGCTCAGCTTAAGTACGCTGACTCGCGCGGGTTCCGTTTTGCAGTGATCGCTGGCAGCGACGAACTGGATCGCGGCACATGCCAAATCAAGAATCTGGCGACAAAGCAAAGCGAAGAACTGAACTGGAAAGAAACTCCCGTGGACTTCGTCGCCAGAGTATCTGAAATGCTTGACGACGTGTGATCTGCATAAAGCTCCCAATCGAAGAATCGCCGCACCACCTATGAGCGATATCCAAATCGAACTCGAACGGCCGAGAATAGAAGCACTCTTTGCTCCCTACCGCGACCAGATTGGACAAGACTTCGCTGGCTATCGAAATCACGTTTATCGGACGGTAACGTATGCGCTGTACATACTTGACCAGCCAAGTCGATATGAAGCCCTGGTGGAAACTGCGATGGTTTATCATGACATCGGTTTGTGGACTCACGGGGAATTGGCTTACCTGGAACCCTCTGAATCGATAGCAAAATCTGACAACGAAAAGTACGGCTGGGGGTTGGATCCTTGTGCGCTGGAGTCGATCATCCATTGGCACCACAAGATTTGTCGCTTCAAAGGATTGCACGAGGAAGTTGTAGAAGCATGCCGCCGCGCAGACTGGATCGACGCGTCCCAAGGTTGGATTCGCAAGGGCGTTAGCAAATCCAACATTCGGGCGGTCCAGGCTGCTTTCCCAAACCACGGGTTTCATAAATCGCTGCTGCGGCTGGCAAAAGAGCTAGGTGGCTCAACAGTTGTCGGTGGCTACAAAGTCACGCGTGGTATCTTGAAGTGGTAATCAACGGCTCTGCTGCTCGATCCAATGCTCTGGTTCGCAAAACGATCTGGCTGCCGGATCGATGGAATGCAACAATCCTCCAAAACGCGCCGGGCGAACCTTTGCTAGCAAACCACTGTCGCGTTTCAAGCAAATTCTCCCGCCGATAAAATTATGGCAGCCCAATTGCGACAACAGCGTGCTGCACATTTTGGAGTGTGAAATGAAGCGAGAAGTGCAGGGGACGGAGATTCGCGGGAAGCGTAAATGGCTTAGGCGTCTAGGAATACTCGGCATTGCGCTCCTGATTTTGACGCTCGCGTTACCAACGCTCCTCGTCAACCGTACGGTTTTGGTCCCCGTTATCAACCGTTTCGGCGGCATCGCTCCTTTGAAGTTCGATGCCGAATCGATCTCTGGCGGCTGGCTATCGTCGGTTGCAGTCTCCGGAGTGAGCCTCACCGATGGTGACGGGAAGCAGGTTGTAAAAGTCTACAAAGTCCAGACAAGCAAAACACTGCTAAGCTGGATTCTCTCTAGTTCTGATCTGGGGCGAATCGAGATCAACGGGCTTGAAGCAACCGTTGTTGCTGGCAACGGAACCACCGACCTTGAACAAAAGCTCGAACCGATTCTTGCGCCAGCCGAACCGCCGCCGGACGATTCACCAACGACGCCTCCGACGGGCACCTTCGTGATCACTGATTCGAGTCTGTTGCTTACCGAAAAGGGACGTCGTGAACAGTGGATTGTCGAGCTACCGACGGTTGAAGTTAATCTGGCGAACAATCCGCTAGGAATTGGGCTGATTGATGCCTCCGCACGCATCGGAGAAGCCACTGGCGTCGCCCAGGTGCAACCAGGTGCAATACGTGCTAAATTGTTGCCGGATGATTCTGGAAAATTGACGCTGGACGGAAGGCTAGAACAGCTCCCGCTTGGTATCTGGCACGTGGTTCGCGGTAGGCTGCCTGATCTTCCATTCCAAGAGCTGGGCGGAACGCTATCGGGCCAAGTAAGTGGTTACTACCACACGCTTTCCGACTGGCAAGTAACAACAAAGGACGTGGCTGCATCACGCGTGCGTATCGACGCCCCAGCAGTTCTTGGTGAAGACCCCGCAGAACTACAGTTCTTGAAGCTCAGCGGGGATGCGGCGGTTCGTGAGGGTGAATTGTCAGCCCGGGCTGTTTCGCTTCAATGCGATTTCGCCAATACGATTGTCGACGCAAACCTACCTTGGCCATTGCCGCTACCGTCACTCGAACGACCATTCTTTGAAAAGTCGAAGCTCTCAGCCCGCGGCGTAGTTGACCTGCCCAAATTGGCTGCTGCCGCTCGAACTCTCCTTCCGCTTCGCGATGGCCTGGACTTGCAGTCGGGCTCCGTGCAGTTTGCAATTTCCCACCAACCACCCAACGGTCAGGACAATGCTGCTGCCGCCACAATACAAATTGCCGACCTGGCGGCAACACTTGACGGCCAGCCAGTTCGGTCCGAAGCACCATTCGTGTTGACCGCTAATCTACATGACCGCGCGTCTCCCGCGATTGACGCGGTTCTGCAGTCAAGCTTCGCGAACTTGAAAGCTGGTGGTAGTCTCAAGAGTGGACAACTAACCGCTGACGTCGACCTTGCCAAACTCAACTCAGAGGCGGGCAATTGGCTGAGCCTGCCATTCAGCCAGATGGATGGCACCGCCCAATGTTCCAGCTCATGGCAACTCGACGAAACTTCTCAGCTCACCTTAGCTGCGTTTCTCCAAACCAGTCCACTACTCCTAGCAAGTCTAAATGGCCAGATACAAGAACCCGCCTGGACGGGAAGGCTGGACGCCAAGGCACTGTTGCAAGGCGGCATTCCAACCCGACTCACAAGCGCCGCCCTTCGATTAGAAGCTACTGGCGAAAGTCTAGTTGCGGAAATCAAGGACCCGATCCTCCTAAATACCGATCCCGACGCTGCAGCAAGTCAAGTGGCGCCCGCGCGGTTTAACGCATCCCTTACAGGCGAGCTTGCTAGTTGGCAGCGGCGAAGCAGCTTGTTCTTAGCCGAGCCGCTTGGTTTTCAAATCGGAGGGCAAATCAGCGTGGCCGCAGAAGGCGGGCTGACGCTCGACGGTGCGGTGCTGACGGCTGCGAATTGGCGAGCACAACCACTTTCGGTCGACATGGAGGGCATGAGCTTTTCCGAGCCACAGATGATTGGCAACTTTCGAGGATTAGTGGATACGAACAATCTCCTGCGACTCCAGGTAGACGATCTAACCGTGCAATCCACCGCCCTGTCATTGGCTGCTAAAGACGCTGCCAATCCCGATGGCACTCGTGTCGGCAACTCAGCGTTTCGCTTGGATCTGGGACGTCTGATGAACAACGTGACGGTTCCTGCTGATCCGGAATCCTCTGCCGTGACCGCTCTTCAAGGCACTTTCGACGGCAATGCCCAGTGGACTATTGCCGAGACTCTGAGCGTCGCATTAAGCGCCAAAGGTAACGGCGTAAATGTCCTCAGTAAGTCGCAGGAGAATCCAGCTGGAGATCTGTTGTGGTCCGAACAAACGTTGGGCCTCAACATTCGCGGACAATATGCTACGGACGTTGGTCACATGAATGTGGATTCAATGACCATGCAGACCGACTGGCTGACCTACGCTGGTACCGTAAAATACACCCCCGCCTCTGCAGCAGACGTTGCAACCCAGGATGGCGGCGGACCAGTCGTTCTGGCAAGCGCAACATCCGATAGTGTTTCTGGTGTCACCAGCCCCGCGAAGCTCTCCGTTGCTGGACAGATTGATTATGACTGCGCGCAGCTGAGTCAGAAAATCATGCCGCTGACCGGTGGTAATGTATCGCTAAGCGGACGTCGTCAAGTTCCGCTGCAGGTAGACCTGACTTTCTCTCCTGAACCGGATGCCGTGATGCTAAGGGGTCTTAACGCTCATACGCAACTCGGTTGGGAACAAGCCCGCGTAGTCGGCATTGATATTGGCGAGGCTGTCGTTCCGATCGATGTCCGCGATGGCGTTCTGCAAACCAAGGCGGAAATGCAAGTTTCTCAGGGTGCCCTGCGGTGGGACGTCCACAGCGACTTGGCCGCTGAAGAACTGGCCGTTGAACTAGCCCCGATGACAGTGATCGAAAATGTTGCTCTTACTGAACCGATGTGCGCTGGTTGGCTCAAGTACATCGCGCCGCTAATCGCTGAAACAACCAGTGTCGATGGGCGCCTCACGCTTAATCTCCAACATGCCCACATCGTTCCCGCCCGGCCAGCCGCCCAGACGGTCCAGGGTCAGTTGCAGATTTTTGATGCCCGCGTTGGCCCAGGTCCGATGCTTACGAATGTTCTAGCGGTAGTGACGCAAGTCGAAGCCATGCGTGCCGGTCAGCTGGCGCCCGCAACACCGTACCAAAAGACTTGGATCGATTTGCCTGAGCAGTTAATCAAGTTCAACATGGCTGACGGCCAGGTGCGACATGAAAATATGAACGTCCGCATCGGAGATGTCCGAATCTCGACCTCGGGCACTGTCGCGGTCGACGGGCGTGTAGACCTAGTAGCCCAGATGCCGATCCCAGACGATTGGGCCGACAAAGGACCGATCCTCGCCGGATTGCGGGGCCAGTCGCTGCAATTCCCTGTTCAAGGGACTTTGTCACAGCCGCAAATCAACACCGACTTTCTTCGACAGTTTGGCCGTCAGGCTGTTCGCGGTGCCGCCGAAGGCCTTCTTCAAAAAGGACTCAGCCGCGGCCTTGAAAGACTATTTGGCGAACAACCCGACAAGTAAGAGTCCAGATTGACTTGATCGGAGTTGAAGCAAAGGGCCAGGCTTCCGTCGTGCAACGCCCTGATCTATTTGCGCGATCGCAGGTGATGCTCAGCGAGCCATTCCCAGCTGCACTCGAGCGTTTCGTCGAGAGGACGATTCGCGTATCCAAGTTGCTGGCGTGCCTTGGAGGAATCATAGCAATGAAACAGACACCCCAACTGGATCGACGCTCCGTTCACATCGCCTTCCCGAATTGGGATGACTTTACGAAATGCGTCAATCGCCTTACCCAACAGCTGAACTCGCGGTTTTAGGCGATAAACAAAAGTACTCTTGCCGGCTACTTGCCGCAACTTTCGCCAAAAGTCTGCGTACGAGATATTCTCGCCCGCCAAGATAAAGCTCTCTCCCGGCTGGCCTTTTTCGATCGCAGCCACTGCACCGGCTGATACATCACGGACGTCACAAACACTGCATCCACCAGGCGGAGCAGCAACCAGGGGTGCTTTCGCAACCTCCAGCATCATTCGGCCGCTCGATGGCTTCCAGTCGTAGGGGCCGAGCATGAAACCAGGTTTGACAATAACTGCATTCAGTCCATCGTTTTCGACCATTTCCAAAACCGCTCTCTCGGCATTGGTTTTGGAAACGACATAAGCACACTCGGCCAGCGGCACTCCGCCTTGATTGGACTCATCGAGCGGCTGATCGACCGCGGTGGCGGCGTTAAGCGTATTCACTGTCGAGACGTAGACGAGCCTCGCTCCGACATCGATACAGACCTTCGCCAAATTCGAAGTGCCAACGACGTTGACCTCATGCGATTCCGACTGCTTCTCCCAACCAAGGTGAATCATCGCAGCGGCATGAATGACCGCACTGCACCCTTTGGCGGCTGCAGCAAGCGCTGAAGGGTCAGAGAGTTCTCCCTGGACAATTTCAACATCCAAATTCTCAAAAGGGCGACCGTCAGCGGTTGAACGCACCAACGCTCGTACACGCCGACCGTCCTCGAGCAGTTTCCGAATGATGTTGTTTCCGAGTAACCCCGTTCCACCGGTAACCAAAATCAAAGGTAGTATCGCTTTCTTAGCAACAGATTGTTTCGAATCAGCTTACAGGACTTCACCGCGCAGCAATGCCGGCAATCGCGACTATTTTTCCAACTTTGCAAATGAGTCACTGAGAAACGCTTGCACCGTTTGAAAATTCTTCCCCATGAAGAACTCCATCCCGCCGTGGCCAGCGCCCGTAACGCGGATTAGCTCGGCTTCCAAGTCAAAATCCTTGTAGAGGTCGAGCATACGCTCGGATTGATCGATCAAGACACGTGTATCTTTAGTACCGTGCAACATCAACAGCGGTGGATCTCCTTTGCCGACCCAATTCGACGGACTTGCGATCCGTTCCAGACGTTTGTCCACACCGGCCGATTTTGGCTCAAGTCCGCCAAGAAGTGCAAAGCTACCCGCCTTCTCAGAGTATGCCATCTCGGGTTGCGTACGACCACGAAGCACAAAATCACTAGGTCCAAAGTAGTCTACGATTGCCAGCACCGACGAAGAAAACTGTTCATTCCCTCCAACGGTTCCTTCCAATTCCTCAACACCGCCGGTCGTACCAACCAACAGTGCCAGATGACCACCCGCAGAACTTCCACCCACCGCGATGCGACGTTCGTCATAGCCATAGAGTTTTGCGTTCGCACGCAGCCATCGAATTGCGCCTTTGCAATCATGGATCTGTGCCGGGAAAATCGCTACATCGGTAAAGCGGTAGCTGATGCTGGCAATTGCGATTCCGGCATCGGTGAGTCTCCGAATTGGCGGCTTCGCGCGCGATCCGCCTCGCCACCCACCACCATGAATCCAAACAAGCAACGGAGGATTCTCGGCAGCGCCCGGTCCTTCGGGCAAAAACAGGTCAAGCATTAGGCGCTGGTCTGCGACCCGCGCATACTCGATATCTCGAACAATCTTCACGTCTAGTCTACGGTTTGTATCGTGTGAAACTGCAGCTGCAACATCCCGCGTCGACGATTGGCAAAACGCGGTCCTAGCCGTTTGCAGCATCATAGCGAGCAGACCGCCGCCGACCAGAGCCGCTCTCGCAATCGACCAGCGCCTGAAAAGATAGCTCGGAATGAAGACTGGGCACTTACTACGTGGACGCCGCGGCACGCAAGATTCACTTGATCGTTTACCAAGTCTCATGCTGCTGGCCCATTCAAAACCAAGATTGCCACGACTTCAAAAAGAAACTACCAATAGCGCTCAACTACAATTTGCCCGGGCTCTTTTCGGCGGTGTTTCTTGATGCCACGCTCTAACAACTGCGCCTCTAGGTCAGTCAGCATATCGGGATTACCACACATCAAAATGCAGCAATCGGAATTGAATTCAACGCCCGCCCTCTCTTCCAGACTTCCATCCTCTAAGCGGTGCGTAATCCTACCGCGCAGCGACTCAGGGCCATCTTCGCGGGAAACGATTGGTACGTAGCAAAATCGCCCCGTTCGCTCACGTGCATAACGATGCATCTCATCGACATACGACAAATCTGCCTGGTAACGAACCCCATGTACGACAACGATTTGCTGATAACGATCCCACGGCTCTTCAGTCCGAAGCATGGCAATATAAGGTGCCAGGCCAGTTCCTGTTGCAATCAGCCAAAGCTGATTTCCAGGCGGACTATGGTCGAGCGTGAAGCTACCCGCTGCTTTTTCGGTAATCTTTAGCGAATCACCTGGCTGCAGACGGTTGAGGCTGGGCGTAAGTTTTCCATCTTCAACTTCGACGATATAGAAGTCGAGGATCTCGCTGTGCGGAGAAGCGACACTGTAGGGTCGTTTCACCTCCTCACCCGCAATGTCGAGCCCAAGTTGTAGGAATTGCCCAGGAGTGAATGGCAAAACTTCCGGCGCATCGACATGCAGCGTAAACAATCCCTCTGCCCAAACTGTCTTGGACCGCAGGGTCCCCGGTGTCCACTTCATGTGTCATCCGCCTATTACACGTACTCTGAGTACGAAGCGCCAAACTGCACTGCTAGCCACCCAGTGCACTGCTAGCCGCACAGTAGGGTGATGCAAACTGCTTGTTCTTCGCCGCCCCGATCATAGCAATTCTTCTCTCCTCCTGCGAAACTGCCAACTCTTCCGTCTCAAAAATCCCCGATATTGCCGTTTAGAAAGTGCTGAATCTAACGCTCAAGGTGCCAAACCTTATACGCCAACTGCCGGCGAGACAAATTCTTGCACCGCGATAACAGCCGGCCGGAGTGCCGGACAGGGCTACCAGACAGTTCCGACCGTATGGCAACTGCATGAGAGCTTCCACTGGACGCAAAACCCACGTAATAACACGAGCCCGTCTGCCCATTGTCGCGCTGCCAACTTGCGACAACGCTAATAAACTGCGTTCTAACCTGACGGCAACCTGTCCCGCCATCTCTGTCGAGCATTTATAATGTAAGCCCCACCAATTCAAACGTGTGCGATCATTCAGATCGTCCCGTGCGTTCCCGCCTGCTCATGAGCCTGACGATATGTCGACTACGTTACTTCGAATTCTCAGCTCCCTCACATTCGTTAACGCCATTGTCGCTGCAGCGATTGTGCCAGTTAGTGCATTTCAAGATGACAAGACGGATACATCTGCGCCCGCTGAGCGTTCTCCCAGCTCGGAATCGAATGCAGAGTCTCAAACAGAGCACACTCATCCACGAATCTCCGTCACGAAGTGGAGCGGCGACATCAATGTCCCCGACCCAGTTGCGCTCAGCGTCGACAATCAAGGCCGAGTGTTTGTAACACAGACTCAACGGCGAAAGATTCAAGACCTTGACATTCGACAGCACCGCGAGTGGATACCAGACGACGTCGGCTTCCAAACCGTCGAGGACAAAAGGGCTTTCTACAAGAAGAAATTGGCAATCGACGGCGACCAGGACGTCCAACGAAAGTGGGTTGCTGATGTCAATGAGGATGGCCAGCACGACTGGCGTGACTTAACCGAAATCAGTGAGCGAATCTATCGCCTAGAAGACACCAACGGCGACGGATTTGCAGATTCCATTACAACGTTTTACGAAGATTTCAAAACAGAGGTTACGGGCATCGCGGCAGGTGTCGTAGCGCACCAGGGTCAGGTTTTTGCAACTGTTGCACCGGACCTTTGGAAACTCACCGACGATGATCAGGACGGCGTCGCAGACACGAAGACATCGATCGCCCATGGGTTTGGGTTGCACATTGCCTACGCCGGTCATGATATGCACGGCCCAGTCATTGGACATGACGGCAAGATCTATTGGTCCATTGGTGACAAAGGTATCAGTGTCAAGACACCGAGCCGCGATTGGAAATTTCCGAATCAAGGCGGTGTAATGCGGTGCAACCTAGATGGCTCCGATTTCGAAGTATTCGCACATGGCCTACGCAATGTTCAGGAATTTGATTGGGATGCCTACGGCAATATGTTTGGAGTCGATAACGACGCCGATTTCCCGAACGAACGCGAACGTTTTGTGCACATCGTATACGCAATGGATGCTGGCTGGCGGTGCAACTACCAATACCGCGGTGACGACTACAATCCATGGATGGCAGAAGGATTGTGGGATCTACCGGGCGAAAATCATGCTGCGTATATCGTTCCGCCCATCCAGCACTTTATAGATGGCCCCGCGGGCTTCAAATTCAATCCCGGTACAGCCCTGAGCACAAGTTACCGAGACCACTTCTTCGTCACCGAAGCCCCCAGCGGCAGACAATATGCCTTCAAAGTCGTTCCCGATGGCGATAGCTTCCGTATGACCGACGATCATCAAATTGCATCCGGGACCGCAATCGTTGGTTTGGCATTTGGCCCAGATGGCGCCCTATACGGGGCGGATTGGGACGGCGGCTATCCGCTTGATCAAAAGGGCTCAGTCGTTGCTTTGGACGTGCCTGCCGAAGCAAGAAATCCTTCTCGATCGATGGTCGAGAACCTACTACTCAAAGGCACTAGCGAACTCGACGAAGTTGACCTGATTGAGCGCCTAGGGCACGAGGATCGACGGGTGAGGTTAGCTGCACAGTTTGAGCTGGTCGATCGCAACGCTGCTTACGCTCTCGGTCGGACCGCCCGTGACGAGACGTTGGCGATCGTCCATAGGCTGCACGGTATGTGGGGGGCAGGACAACTTGCTCGAGCCGGCGACCATTACTGTCGCGACGTGATTGGCCTACTCCTTAAGGATGATGAACCAGTAATTCGAGCCCAGGCCGCAGCGACATTTGCGGAGCTTCCCGTGCTCGACGGCCGAGCCCTCTTACAACTGGTCGACGACAAAGACTTGCATGTGCGTGTCCAAGCCGGACTCGGGCTAGCCCGACTACCTTTCTCTCCCGCAGTTCCCGAACTCCTAAAGGCTGCCAAGACAATCAAACCGGACCAGCACTATCTTAGGCACTCGATCGTTTCAGCACTGGCCGCCTGCGCAACCACGGCACAATTGACCGGTCAAGCTGAAGAGGAGGATGAGATGGTCCGTTTGTGTTGCTGCCTCGCGCTCAGACAAAAGACATCACCTGAGATCGCCAAATTCTTGAGCGATGAATCACTTTGGGTTGCAACGGCCGCCGCCCGTGGAATCCACGATGATTTTTCGATTGGAGATGCACTTCCCGCCTTGGCGAAAACGATTGAGGATCGTAAGTACTGGAATACGGCATTTCTCGTTCGGGCGATTAATGCAAACTATCGCATCGGTGATGCAGCTGCGGCACAGCGTTTAGCGACATTCGCTAGCGAGTCGTCTCCAGAGCATTCCGTCCTTGCCTTGCAAGCTCTTGCAGAATGGATGTCGCCAGCTTTACTGGATCGAGTGAATGGCCGGCTTCGTAACGGCGTAGCCGATCGCAGTCTAGACACAGATCTGCTTGAAAGCACTCTCACGAAGCTGGTTGGCAGCGATTCCCCAAACGTGGTAGCCGAAGCACTGCGAACAACGGCGGCATTAAACCTATCGGTACCCGACGAAAGTCTTCGGGACATTTTCTTAGCCGAGGAGGTTCCGACCGTTGTTCGTGTAACGGCATTTGAAACCGCGATGACTCCTACACAGTCAGATTTCGAATCGTTCCTAGGAGCCAGCATCGCTGAACTCCAGATTGCTGCAGCACGACGCCTCGCTACGCTTCCCAACGAAGAGACGGATGAAATTGTCACACGATTCTTAGGCAAACTGGATTCTGGTGAGCTGTCCAGCCAAGCTGCCCAAATACTCGTCGACATCCTCGCTACCTCACAGTCCGAGCTTGCAGACGAAACTCTTGCAACGCTTGCTACAGAGTTTGTCGAAGCAGATCGCCACGCTGCGATAGGTATTGAGCTTCTCGACGCTCTAAAAGCAAACACGAAGCATGAAGACTTACGAAACCGATTACTCAGCAAAGGTAGTGACAGCGGTCTGCCTGAAGACCTCTGGACGTTCGGGCTTGCACTGAACGGTGGCGAAGCGGCGGTCGGCAAGAAGATTTTTCAAACCAACGTCCAAACAGCTTGTGCAAGATGCCACCGAGTTGGGAAGAACGGAAGCAACATCGGTCCGGACCTCACCCGCATCGCCGCCCAGCGCGATGCGAAGTACTTGCTTCGCGCACTGGTTCAACCATCAGCCGACATTGAGGACAAGTACAAAAGGACAAGTGTATTGCTCGACACCGACGAAGTGCTCACCGGTGTAATTGTAAAGGAAGATTCTCAAAAATTGATTCTGGCCAACGAAGCCGGCGAAGAAAGCGAAGTACCCGTCGAAGCGATTATCGATCGCAAGCTTCAAGAAAAGTCACTGATGCCAGAACTGACCCAGATTTTGTCGCCGCGTGAGGTCCGTGACCTCCTCGCCTACTTGCTATCGCTTAAGTTAATCGCTGCGAACCTGCTGTTCCTGGTTTGAGTGAACAGCAGGTTTTCAGGCTCCTAGCAACAGGTACCGCGATTCTTGGGGCACGTGGTTCCAACCCGCGGCGGCTATTACAACTGCGTTGCGAAGTCTAGCAAATCGGCGGCACGCGGCCTGGCATGCAGTTCGCCAACCAAATCGCCCGCCCACAACTCTTGGGCCAAGGCGATAACTGCCTCGTTTAACTCGAGTAGCTCGAGCTCTGCTGCCGCACGCAGAACAACTGCAAGCAAGGCACTTCCGTTGTCAAGACTCGCCGAAATTGACCGCGTGCTGTCAGAAACGGCCACGCCAGTCTGCCTACCAACACTGCGGGTTAACAACCAGGCAATTCGCAGCGACTCTGGTAGTCGTGGATCCACATGAGTGAGCACCGCCTCGATAATGGCTTGAGGCCCCAAAGC
>DNPC01000496.1 GCA_003501565.1 Planctomycetaceae bacterium
GTTCTGCTGACGATACAGCGTGTAGTATTCCAAGTAAAAATTGCTGACGAACAGGTCGACTTCGCCGTCGGCATCCACATCACCGCTGGCGATTCCCATGCAAGCCTGCGCCGCGCCGCTGGCATCGTATGCAACTCCGCCAACGAGCGCTTCGTTAACAAACCGAGTCGCTGCTCGCTGCCCAGCAGGATTTTTGTTTGTGCCAGTATTGCGCAGCAGCAAGTTGGCTTGCTGGTCAACTGATACGAAAAGACTCGGCAGATCATCACCGGCAAGGCAAAATGCGGAGACCCCGAGGCTGTTGCCCAGTGCATCGGCCGGGATACTGCTTGGTTGAGACACAAACCGCCCATCCGCATTGCTTGTATGCAGAACATCAACACAGGGACTGAACACCAGTGGCGAACAACCGCGTGGTTTGCCGTCGACTTGGCAGACGCGTGTTCGAACATCGGGGCCGGTCACGTAGTTGGCATCGTATATCTCTGGTATTCCATCGCCACTGAAGTCGACGATCGCAGCGCTGCTCGTCCAGGCATTTGAGTTGTTGACGATGGTACTGGTCGCATCGACGAACGTGCCATCACCTTGATTCAGAAACAACGTGTTGCTTCCAACATTGCACACGTAGACGTCGTCAAAGCCATCGCCATCGATGTCGCCCGCCGCAATTCCTTGGCTGAATCCCGTTTCGACAATTCCGGCTGGCCCGCTGACATTTTCAAATTTCCGAGCTATCACTTCTTGGTCTTCTCGGCTTTCCTGCGAGGCTACATTGCGGTACATCTCATCGGACAGTCGATTGTCGCCCGTGATGCCGCCGGCCTGGGCGAAATACAAGTCCGGCCAGCCATCGTTGTCGTAGTCGATCGTTCCGGCTCCCCCGCCCGTCGTTTCGAACATCTTCCGGCCATCGCCCGCGTTCTGAGTGTTGTTGTCAAACGTGAAATCAACGCCCAGCGCCTTCGCTACCTCAGCCAATCGAATCGGCGAAATCGAAGCAGTGTCACTCGACTTTTCAGGGGCTGACTCAAGAGGCCTATTCAGCCGCGCTAGGTCGACAGGCCTGGCCACGTTAACTAATGCAGCTAACATACTGGACAAAGCACCTGCATCAACAAAGGGTGCATTCTGGCTTAGCGTCTGATTCGGCTTGAGCACGGCGAGCAATTCGTTCGTCCAACTTGCACTGCGGTCGATGCCCGCTGCGTAAGCAGTCCAATGCGCGGCCTCCCATTTTCGTCCAAGGTCGATACATAGCCGAGCAACCTGTTCCATGGGAGCGGCAAAGCCGGGGGCTTCGTAGATTTGTTCCAGCCCGATATTCACTTGCTGCAACTTTTCCGCACGCTCGGCTAGCTTCGCCGCTGAGTCACCGTTGCTACTGCGCGCGAGCAGGCTAGCCAGCCGCGTGTGGGCTACTAAGTGTATTGGGTTTAGCTCAAGGGCTTGTGCACAGCAATGCTGCGCAGCGTCAATGTCACTGTCGAACATTTGAGAGCGGAGAACCCAGATTTCGGGATGATCGTCCGCCGCGTCGGGAAGGTCCGCATGCCACTGCGGTAGCTTGTCCGTTGCCGTCGCCGCTAAAGCGATTCCCTTTTGAACATGCGCTTCGACCAATTCCGGCCGCTGCTGCATCAAGGGAGCGAGCAACTCAAGGGCTTCGTTGTAACGCAATTCGTTGTTGTGCGTAACTACTGTGCCTAGAGTTGGAAGCAGGTCATCTGAGTCGGCCGCCAAAAAACGCTCGACTTCTGTTGGTGCATCGTACGCCTTGGCAGGATTGCCAACTAGCATGAGTTCTTGCGGAGTGAAATCGCCCGATTTGATCGCCATCTCCAGATGGGGCTGTGCCTCCGATCGCCGACCGAACGTATTGTAAAGATACGCAAGGCGTTGGTGCGCGTAGAACTCAAATCGATTCAGGGAGACCGCTGCTTCAAGGCTCTCAATCGCCTCTGAGGCTTGTCCCAAGTGAAAGTAGATTTCGCCGCTTGCCCAGCGGGCTGTCGCAGCTTGCTTGGCATCGTCGTCCACTTGCTGGTAGGCGTCCAAAGCAGCCTGCCAGTTTTCGAGCTTAGTTTCCGATTCGCCCAGGATCATCAACAGGTCGGCTCGAGAACTTTCCCCGGCGTCTTTGGATCCCAGCAACTCTTTGCACATTTTAACTGCAGATTCATAGCGACCTGCCTGGAACGCGATTCGCACTTTGGCAGGCGTCGCCCGGGTCGCCGGCTGCTGGGCAGAATTGTCAGCGGGATAAAGCCAGATAGCGAGCCCTGCTGCGAGCGCTGCTAGAACGATTACGGTGACCAGAATGGAACGCGAACGCATTGAGTCGGCGGACTTGTGGAAAAGAGCAATTTACGGCGATGAATATTGAGTGCACAGAAGTTGCCGGTGGGCTACTGCTGCACAATTGTATACCATCCGCCTGGCTTTAATCCACGCACAACCTGCTCAGTGCCGCTTGGCCAAGTGACCGTGGCGGTCAGCTCTTGATGCTCAGCTGGCACGGCGAAACAAAGGCTTCGTTCGTTGGTAACTTGGTAACCGCTGCCTGCCACCAGCTGCTGTGAACGCTTGTAGCCGTCGCCTTGAAGGGTGACCCGCGAACAAAATGCATTGCGGTCCGAAGTGGTGCCGACCAGCCTGATCATCGTCGCTTCGTGAACCGGTCGACTAGCGCCTTGCAGGATCAGCGTCGGACTCTCGAGGTCACAACAAACGAAATCTGCTAGACCATCGCGATTAAAATCCAGCTTTGCTAGCCCACGTCCCAGACTAGGGTCGGCCAGACGCTGGCAAACTTCCGAGACGGCCACGTTTTCAAAACGCCCATTGCCTTGGCCGCGGAAGATCTGAGCGGGCATCTTTTCAGGCTGTCCGATGTGAGTGTGATCGTCGATATGCCCGTTGAGCACCAAGAGATCTGGACGCCCATCCAACTCTAGATCAGCGAACTGACATCCGAATCCAAGCAGTGGACGCGTGGCGGTGGCTGTCCCGCTCGAGGCGGTCGCGTCTTCGAAGTAGCCGGATTTCTGGACATACATCGTGTAGTATTCACCAGCGAAATTCGTGACGAACAAATCAACTTCGCCGTCCGCATTGACATCACCGCTGGCAATTCCCATGCAGGCCTGCGCAGCGCCTGCGGCATCGTAGGCAAGCCCACTGACCAGCGCTTCTTCGGTGAGCGTCATTGTTCCGGTCGTCGATCCGGAATCGCTGTCGGTGTGGCGCAGTAAGGCGTTGGCCTGTTGATCGACCGATACGAAGATCGAAGGCAGTAGTTCTTCTTCAAGAGCGAAAATGCTCAAGCCCAGACTATTGCCGCGCCATTGTCCTGGCACGGAGCCCGACACCAACTCAAAGCTTCCTGAGTCGCTGGATGTGAAGATTTGATCTTCGGCTGGTTCGAAAATGAGCGGCGAACAACCACGTGGTAGACCGCCGATTTGACACAGCTGATTGCGAATACCAGCACCGGACACGTAGTTTGCATCATAAATTTCCGCCAACCCGTCGCCGTCCAAGTCAACGATCGCGGCCGAACATGTCCACGCGTTTGCGTCACCGGCAATCAAGTGTGATGCATCGGCGAAAGTTCCATCACCTTGATTTAAAAACAGAGTGTTGCGTCCGAGGTTGCATACGTAGATATCGTCAAAGCCATCTCCGTCCACATCACCAGCGGCAACTCCTTGGCTGTAACCCATTTCGTTGATTCCAGCGCGGCTACCCACTGGCGCGAACTGTCGTTCCGGTCCTGCGTTCGATTCTGTTTTGCCAGCAGCACGTGGCCGGTTGTGAAATAGTTGGTCACTATCGCGTCGAGTTGGGGCCTCAAGGGCACCAGCTTGGGCAAGATAGAGGTCTGGCCAGGAGTCGTTGTCGAAGTCGAGGACAGCTACTCCGCCGCCGGTAATTTCGACAATTCGCCTTCCTTCCAAGCGGTCGTCGCGATTGCTGTTGAACGTGAAGTCAATGCCGACACGTTCGGTGACATCTACCAATCGAAGCTGCTCTGTAGCATCCTGCGGGAGTGATCGAAGCTTCGCACCCTGGGGTGACGCTTTGTCGCCGTTAAGAGTGGCGATGCTTCCAGTTGTCCCCGGTGAAGTCCCGAGCCCATTGAGCGTGGCAATGCTAAGTGACGGAAGCTGGTTGCCGATCGAGGCTAGCGTCTTTTCGAGTTCGCCGGGGATAACAAACGGAGTGCTAGGACGCAGATTCTCCGCGGGCCTAATTTGTGCGAAAATCTCACGAGGCCAAGCAGCGGTGCGATTCATACTCGACGCGTATCCCGCCCAATTTGCCGCTTCCCAGTGTCGGCCCAACTCCACGCACAACTCAGCGACTTCTTTAATTGGCGGCAAATGCTGAGGCGACTCGTAGATTTGTTCGATGGACGTGTTGATCTTTTCAAGCTTCTGTGCCCGCTGCGCGAACAAGTTGGCTTCTCGCGTTCGGCCAGCTTGCCGCAAATACTTGGCCGTCGATAAGTGACCTACAAGGTGCACCGGGGAGAGTTTGAGTGTTTGAAGGCAACACTTAGCGGCTAAATCTGGAGATTCTTCGAGCATTCTAGCTCGCAAAATCCAGATGTCAGGATGCTGCTCAGCGTCAGCTGGCAGACCTGCGTGCCAGGCAGGCATCTGTCCCGGCGATGTGTTCTGCAGTGCAATGCCCTGTTGGACGTGCGCATCGACCAAATCAGGGTATTGTTTCAGCAGCGGCCCACATAGCTTGAGCGCCTCTTCGAATTTCTCACTCCGATTAAACGTGACAATGTTGCCGAGCGTTGGCAGCAGGTCAGTTGGATCGGCCGCGAGGTATCGAGCGACTTCTGCGTCGACTTTCAGACTCTTCGTCGGATGACCAACCAGAAGCAGTTCTTGCGGCGTGAACTTCCCGCTCTTGACCGTTGCAACCAAATGTTCGTAGGCCTCATAACGACAGCCAAAAGCGTTGTACAATTGCGCGAGGCGTTGGTGAGCGGGCACAAATCCTGGCTTAAGCTTCAGTGCAGCTTTTAGACTTGCTAGAGCTTCGCTCGCCTCGCCTAAATGGAAATAGATTTCTCCTGCGGCCCAACGCGCCGTCGCCGCCTCAGTGGATTGCTCTGGGATTGCGGCGTATGCGCATAGGGCTGGTTCGAACTCTTCCAGTTTCGTATGCGCGGCAGCAAGCAGCATATTTGCTTTTTCGTTGTCCGGATCTTTCGCAAGCACTTCTGTGCAAGTGTCTCTGGCGGTCGCAAAACTACCCACGTCGAAAGCCGCCTGTGCCCTTGCCAGTGTCGGTCGTGGTTGTCGGCCAACTCTCGGTGGCTCAGGTTTCGCTGGCAAGACTAGGTAGACGATCGCTGAGACAATAGCAGTTGCGACCAGGACGTAGAGAATCGTTCGGGACATAAATCGGCTGAGTCAGCGTTGACGAGAAGAGTTGGCCAGCAAAACGTTGGGCTGAATCCGAAGCGTTCAGAACGCCCAATGCACATTCAGCTCCGCCTGCTGACGATGATGCCATTCTACATGCGTGAGGTCAATTGCAAGGCTTATCAGGCGTTGTTGGGTCCCCGACGGAACAATAAGTTCAGTACATATGCACGCAGCCTAAGGTCACCTGTACGTACGCTGCGTACATGTGCACCTAGAAACGGCATAGGGCTGGAACTCGGCGAGATTAGTCCAGCAGACAGACGCAATTCTTGCCTTAGCCGTTCGCCCGCAATTGCAAGGGCATGAAGCGGGGGGGAGCAACAGATCTTACCGCGGCCACTCAAAAGGACACGACACCAGCGGTATTATTGGGTGACGTATCGAATTCACCTTCGTTGCCGCGTTTTCAATCAGCGTTTGATAACCGCCTTGCCAGAGCAATTTTGCTTCGGTGGATAGCGTAGAAGTGCGGTCATCGAAGGTGGACGAGCAGTCAAATACCGCTGGGGCAATTACCGCTGGGGCAAATACCGCTGGGGCAAATACTTCAGGTAGTCGATATTGCGACAGTGCCTGGGATCCGGGATTCGACGCCTCATCCGCGACAACCCCCATTTCGCTTGACCAATCAGTTCGCTCGACCAATCACTTCGCTCGACCAATTCTGGACAACCGTGGACTGCGATTAGTAGAATATTCGTCCCCGGGGTGTGGCTCAGCCTGGTAGAGCGCTGCGTTCGGGACGCAGAGGCCGCTGGTTCAAATCCAGTCACCCCGACTATCTAAGTTGTTTATGGTTAACGACTTAGTGAAATACCGCCTTTAACAATGAGATGTGTTGTCTCCAGTTTTGTCTCCACGGGGTCATTGTTTCGCAGCAAAAAGTGCCGTATTCTGGCACCATGCGAAAACCATATTTCAAACGCGGACACCAGTGCTGGTACGTCAAAGATTCGGGGACAGGCCGAGAGATCCGGCTCGATCCTGACGAAGACAAAGCCTATGAGCTATGGCGTGAGTTGATTGACTCTGAAGCGAAGCTGACCTCTCGAGCTTCGTACCGGCGGCTGGCAGAAGAGTGCCTCAAAGACACCTATGAGGACTCGAAGAACTACCACAAGAAGGCATCCCGGATTGCGGCCTTCGCTAAGTTCATCGGCGCGAAGCAAGCTCTCAAGATCAACCGCAAGGACGTCGTTAAGTGGCTGAATGAAGACAAGCCCGGCCAGAAGCGGAAGGATGGTAGCCGCAGCAAGATCAAGTGGAGTACTCGGACGAAGTTCGATGCTCTACGGGAGATCAAGACGGTCTATAAGTGGGCGATCAAGAAAGGTATTGTCCCTACCTGCCCCTTTGAGGACCTAACGGTGCCAAAAGGGGCTCCTAGGTCCTCGACCCTAACGCCCGAACAGCACCAAATAGTCCTAGATGGGGCAGATGTCTATTTCCGTCGGTACTTACAAGCTTGTGCTTCCGGAGTCAGGCCGATACAGGTGCGCGAGGTTACAGCCCTCAATGTATCCCCGGACTTTCAGACGTGGGTGTTTCAAACGCACAAGACAGCCCACAAAACCGGGAAGCCTCTAATTGTCTATTTGCCACCTTGTCTACAGACGATGACTCGGATTCTTGTGGCTAAGTACCCGAAGGGTCCATTGTTCCGAAATACCCAGGGCAACCCGTGGAAGAAGGATACAGTGGTTCGTAAGTTTCGGCGGTTGCGCGAGAAGCTAGGGCTGCCCAATGAGATCGTCAATTACAGCTATCGACATACGTTCGCAACTGACGCTCTACTGTCAGGTGCTTCGATACATGATGTTGCAAAGCTGCTCGGGCACACCAGTACCGATATGGTCGATAGGGTTTATGGCCATTTGGACCAGCACAAGCACTACCTCGTGCAAGTCGCAGCGAAAGCAACAGCTAAGCGGTAAAGCGATCCAGCATTGGCGTAGGCAAGTCGACATCATCGAGGTCGACCTCTGGGAGGATGGCATCCGATGGGATCCTCCAAAGCGCCCGCTTCGATGTGCCGAAGTTCTCGGCCCCTTCAAATGCTCCGGCCGCGCATCGGCGCCGCACCGTCTCCTCAGACAATCGAAGCTGCTCCGCAACCTCTTTTGGTGTCATATACATATCTACCTCCTACCTTCTTATTGACTCCAGCTCCATCAACTTATCCGCCGCACCTCTGCAACGTTAGGGTCGTATTGACTCCTCGCGCAAAGTATTTTGAACGCCACTAAGTGGGCCCAGATTGCCCTGTAGGGCGTCCTGGGCGCCCTTGTGGTCATCTGTTACATCGGGTAGGGTGCTCTGACTGACGCGACAGGCTGTCGCCTCTACCGTTTCTTGGGAGCAAAAAGATGTACTTGGACCACACACGTGAAGAACTTGAAGCCTACGGCCTGAACTACTGGGTAGCCTTCCATTTCCCAGATGACATGAGGCCATCTGAAACGCTCGATGCGATCGCTCAGATAGCCGATGTCCCTGGATCAATTGAGGCCAAATGGGCATTGATTCGTGAGGTGGCGAACGATGAGCCGGAGCATTGGGACGGAGAGGATCTCGATGAAGCAGTTGATAGGTATCTAGGTCGGGAGGCCGACCAAGTCCTGAATCTGGTTGCAGAGTTGCAAGAGGTAGGCTGCCCGTGGTTGAGGATTCTAGAGTTGGTTTCGCAAACAAGGTGTTCAGCGATTCAATAGGAAGGTGAGGGAAGTGCTTGACTCACAAGGGTTTAGTTGTCCTCATTCACTTTCCAGTGCTGCGCTCGTAAATTGAGAAGCTCTACGGGGAAAGGGTGACTGATCCAACCAAAGGAGAAACTGTTACCGTGCGAGAATTCACAAAACGATTTGAAGTTCCGTCCGGCGTTGCGATGGAAGCGATACGTGATTTGTATCAGTGCGTGAATACGTTCAACCGTAGGAAGTTCGGCAGAAAAGGTAGAGGCATGGTGATGATTACAGGACTTGAAGGCAGTGAGATACGCCCCAAAGTGTTCGAGGTTGTGGTGCGTTTTGCGACTGGACGACCGGCGTTAGCGAAGGTTGTCGGTTCGGGACGTTTCCAGATGTACAGGCTTGAGGATTTTCAGAAGCCGCTGCGGAAACTGGCGGTCGCAGATTTGTCACGGAAGAATCGGCGAGCATCATTAACAACAAAGCAAGGATGAACGATGGCTACTATTTGGTGCGACATGAGAGAAGACTGGTTGAAGCCGATCACGGATGTTTTCACTCCTGATGAGAAGAAGACCTATTTCTGCCTGAATGAATCGGGCGGTGAAACTTGCTTCCTAAGCTTCAGTGGAATCACTGTAGACATCGACACGCAGGAAGACCTGTCGAAGTTTGCGTCTAAGGGCGAGATAGCCAGCTTCCTACTAGATCGGTGCGAGGACAATTCGAAGCGAGAGTTGCTGGCAGGTGTTCTGCAGGGCCAGTAAGAGATTAGAATAGGTGCAATACGATGCTATATCAAGCAATATATGCCGTTCACGCAAACAGAATCACGAATGCCGAGGTCCTACCATGCAACGACGGCGAGTTTAACACCGAGCGCGACGCATGGGCTGAGATTGAAGCTCGATTCAGAGTTGAGCTACTAGAGACTGATTGGATGCTAAGCCATTCGGAGGCAATCGAGCCTAAACTCGATTTCGAGTACTGGGAGGCCCGAAAGTTGCTCTGCAAGCAGATGCTCGATAAAGCCTGCCAGAAAGTACAGTGAGCAGCGTGAGTCAAAAGATTACAAATCTTACAAATCTGAAAAATTGCCTCATATATGCAAATCAAGCTGCAGCTCGACTCAATAAGGGAGTGTGGAGTTGAGCTTCGCAAACCAATTAATGAAAAGGAATTCAAAGATGCTCGTATCATCCAGAAACTTGACACCGCAAATCACAGAAGTCTTCGATTCCTGTCGCACGCCCGATGGCGAGGAACTAGGCGTGAAAGATTGGTACTGTTCAGCTGAGGTCGACGATCTTTTCCGCATTCGATTCACTGCCCAGTACTTTGGTGAAGAGGCCCATGGGATCAAAAGGTTAACGACATCAACCGGATTAGAACTCCAGGTCGAACGATGTCGCCATCTTGACAAGTCGCTCTACGAATTTGAAGTGTTCGTCTTCGCGCCGCCACTCACGATACCAATCAAAAGATCCAGGCGAGTGTTCTCCGGGAAATGGTTCAGACCGTGGACATGGCTAAATCGCGGTTGGCAGGTAGAGCTGTGACTCGACAACTCAATTTTGAATCTGGCGGATATCTGATACATTCACTCTAGGGCACGATGCCTCCATCACTCAGAGGCGACAGGCTGTCGCGTCTTACTTAGTTTCGTTCCATAAAAAAACGCCTCAGTCTGCGAGAACTGAGGCGTTATGTCACGAACGAAACACAGGTCTCAAGTATGCCTCGTCCGCGTCTACATTATAGAACATTGGTGCCTCTTGGCTACCGTGACACACTGGAGCGTTCCGGTCTTTCTTCTTCGACTTGCGATAAGCTCGCGCGCCTTGCGTTTCGATCCATGATTGAAACGCAGAAGACTGAGCAGCGGCGCCGGCACGGGCACTTCTGGGGCCTCAGTAAAGCCTCCGGCGATAGAATGTTCAGCGCCAAACACTGGCCGGAGGTTAAGAAGCAGGCTGAAGCGACAGGACTCCTCGAGTTCAATAAACGGTACTCAGACGGACGCAATGGCTATCAAGCGTTTGCAGCAAGCGCCCGTCTGGCCTGGCCGTATCGAAATGGTGGTTTCGAGGAATATCAGCTGGCTCGTAAGCCACGATCGAAGCAGGAAAAGGCTACCCGGTTGGGGGCTGTTGAAACTTGGCTCGCAGCGAAGCTACCGCTCTTCACGCTACCAGATGATGTTACAAGCACCGACCTCTGGACGTCGTTCTCGCTTCATTGCTGGCGATCCGAAGAGTTCTATGCAACGACGTGCGAATACGGGAGACTCCACACAAACGCCACCTCACTGGTGAAGCACGCCAGAGAGCGTCTGGATTGCGGCGAGCCGCTTGTGCAGTGCGATATTAAGAATTCGCAGCCACTGATTCTAGGGCGTGTTCTGCAGGGCCTAGCTGACCCTGAGGAGCTACGTGAGTGGATTGCCCTCGGTGAAGCAGGCATTATCTATGAGTGGTGTCTGGAGGCAGTGAAGGACCTAGGGATCAGCGATTACACGGTACACATACCAGCTCAGTTCGCTCAGGATGGATCCGAGCTGAAACCCGCTCGTCAATGGACTGAGATGGTTCGCAAGTGGGAACGCAAGCACGTCAAGAAATCGATGCTGGTCATGCTCTTCGCTCCGATCGAACAAACGCAACAGAGTCTCGTCTGGCAGGCTGTAAAGAAGTACTTCCCGACCATTGCGGACGCAATCATCAGATACAAGCAAGGCGGCCACCAGAGGCTTGCACACGTATGCCAGCGTTTCGAGTCGAACCTGATGATTAGAGCTGTGGGATCGGCGATGATTCCGTGGCTAAATGAATCACCAGTTTTCACAGTTCATGACTCTTGGACAGTACCTGAGCGATTCGAAACGAAGATCACGGAAGTGACGAAGCAGAAATTCGAAGAAAAGCAACTGAAACCAATAGTTGAAGCAACAAAGCTAGATAGACCAACATAGCAACAGCAACAAGAGAAGCAGAGGAACTAACCATATGTGGTTTCTTTTTGTACCTCCCTCTGCAGAGCTGCATGGAAGGATTCGAGAGCATGAATTTGCCACCGCCTGACGACTGGCTGACTTTTGCCGAGGCAGCAGAGAAACTCGGGGTCAGCTACAAGCATATCTACAATTCAGCTATCGTCGGTCGCAAGCGAGCGAAGCGCCCACGAACCTATCTTGCCTGTTGGATGACGCCAAAGGGCTACGTTACAACACTCCGCTCACTGAGGCAGTTTATTGACCAACTCCAGTAGGCGACAGCCTGTCGCGTTCTGTAACTTCTGAGACTTCTGTGCTCACCCGATCTCTCGAAATACTTTCACTTCCTAGCTTCTGGGAGTTCTGTGAATTCTGGATTTTGTTTTTCGCATTCAATAAGAAATTGTAGAAAGCAAAATCAGCCCCTTGGGATCTCGATAAATGGCAAACCTATCAACCACCGACATCGACTCCGCTCTTGCGGCGGCGGTGCAGGCGCCGAAAAGCGTCGAAGTTGACGGCGTCAAGCAACAGGCTCATAGCCTTAATGAGATGATCGCAGCGCACAAATACCTCACGAAGTGTGCTGCATCCGCTAGCCCTAACAAGGGGCTGAGCTTTCGTCGACTGGTCGCCCCTAGCGCGATCGGCTAACCGATCTGGGGGGCGTGTCGCTTCCGGCAAGTCCCGCGACGCCGTTGTCGTTTCCGGCGTCGCAAACTCAAGTCCTGCACCGTTCCGGGCGCTCGTTGGCTCGTCTATCACACGGTGCAGGCAGCAGTTTGCTGCTTCTGGACGTGAGCACGGTTCAGG
>DNPC01000095.1 GCA_003501565.1 Planctomycetaceae bacterium
CCAGATTCAATACAATGATGCTCGCGACTTTGAGCGATTTGGGGATTTGGCAACCGCCGTGGATCGCTACCAAGCGATTGTGCGATTGTTTCGCAAAGAAGAAGCCGACGCAGCCATCGTCTACTTAGCTGCCGAAGGCATCGAGCGAATCGGTAGTCAATCCGATGCTACTTTAGCTGATTTCTTGGAATCTAAATTGGCCGAAGCGCAGGAGGCCTACGACCGGGCCCGCATCAAAGAAGCGAAGAAAATACTCGAGTCCATCATCGAACTGTATTCAAGCAATCAGGATGTCGCCACGCTCGTCGCACGTGCCGAACAAATGCTTGAGTCCTTTCGCAGCTGACGCCTCGCATGTAGGCATCGCGTGACGCTTCCAAACTGTGCTCGTGGAAACCTCAATTCGGAAGCGTAAATCGCATTTATTGCTTCAGATATCCCTCGAGCCATCCGCGGGCGCCTTGCGGTGACAGGCTGTCAGCAATATCAGTACCGTCAGCCAGTTCGAAAGCGATGGCCAACGGAAAACGCCCTTCGGGTGCACCGCGCGTGAAAGGGCCCTCCCCCCAACAGTCTCCAAGGGCTACAAGATCAAACTGCTGCACCACGCCAGACTCGATCTTTAACTTGCCGTACAGCTCGCCCTCGAATCCTCGTGATCCATCACGACTGACTATTTCGGCCCGTCCCGTTAACCGCTCGCCGTCGATCTTTAGCTCAATCATTCGAACTTCATCTGGTCGCCACATCAGCGGTTCGCCACGCGTATTGTCAACGAGATGAAAAAGCGCTAGCCGCTGTGCGAATGACTCCGCGACATTACCTTGACGGAGTAGTTCTGCTTCGCGAGCGGTTATCCAGAGATTGTCCCGCGACAGAGCAGTCTGAAAGATTCTTCGCCACTTGTTTGTCGTCGGTTCGTACCCGTCGAGGACTTTACTGCGAACGCGGATGATTAGACCTCCACGCGGCGGCTCTTGCGAGTAACGCTTATCAACACTCTCCCGTCGAACGACGTCGGCTTTTTGTAGCAGCGGATCCTCGTCGAATTCGTTTAGTTGTTCGCGCAACAATCGCAGCACTTTTTCCGGATCGCGGTTGTTGTTGTACAGCATCAACTTGCCAGCCGGCGTTGCTAAGTAAAACCCCTGCGTCGTCTGGCTAAAATCGTTCCGGGGGCTCTGGCCCGCAATCTTTCGAAAGAACTCGCCTTCGGTATCCTTCTGTCTTCGCTGATTCGCTTGGTCTATCGCGACGGGTACAATTCGAGTCTTCAGAAGTTTGACAATCTCTGGGTGGGCAAACGTCGACGCACGGTCGAGCACTCCGTTGTTTCATGTACAGCCCAGTGGATGACCATCCATCGCCCAAATGAAGATCGGCTTCCCATCGCGAGCGGCCGCAGCTTGAGCATCCAGAAGCCGAGTTTTCCACGGAATCGTCAGCCAAGGTTCGTCGCCCGGACGCAATTGTTTGTGTAATTCTTCAAATTTACCGTCGTCCAGCCGACTTGTTTGGCCGAAAACCGTGCCATTGAGTGTGGACAACGTTGCTACAAACCCCAGCAGAGAGCTTATGAGGTTTTGAAGTTTCATAACGAGACCTCGATTGCAAAGTGTGGTTGGACCTGTCACCCAAGGAGCAAAAGATGACGTCGCCAGAGTTCTTAGAGCTTGGACACGGGCCTGCTCCGCCTCAAATTGTAAACGATCCCGAGGGACAGTGGATCGCAACTTGCCCGTCGTGCCAAGCCGTACATAACCTCGAGTCACTGGGCTGGACGCGGCGCGGAGCAGTATCGTACGGCAAACGAACGTCCATTCGGTGTCCTGAATGTGGAACAGCTCAAATGATGTCCATCCAACACGTTGATCGTTACGGTCGGCCAGATCAACCGTTCGGCTTCGTCTTGCGCCGAGTGCTGCTTATTCAGGCCATCGTTTGGATGACCTTGGGGGGCATTTTTCTTGTCGTCTGGCTATGCTTGCTGCGTCCGATGTTGTAGCCAGACGATGCGCCAGACAGACAGACAGACAGCTGCGCGCTTCGACATGCAAACTGAAAAGCATGTACCCCTTAGAAGCGGTCTTGTTCGGCTCTGCAGTCGGCGTCTGGATTGCCTTCGTCATCTAGATGCAAAGATATGTGCATTGGGTTGCAACAGACAGGACAGTCTTCGACATAGTCTTGATCACGACCAGCAGAAATGTCGATCGTGATGACAATCTCCTCACCGCAACAATCACACACGTAGGTTGTTTCATCCATGCGTTCGCTCGGTTCACTGCGAAGGAAGGGGATAGGTAGTTCTTTCGGTAGCCCGCTCCGCATTGCATCAATCGCGGAATTAGACTTTCCCAGCCCTGCTGGCTGGCCCAGATAACCGGCTGACAGCCTAGTCCGTCGGTATCTTAGGCCCCTTATACTGCAAAACCTCTGTCGCGCAAGATTGCTTTGCGATTTGCAGCGAAGTCTAGTTCTGCTACAACCGTTTGATATGAACTTGCCGAAAGCGAACGGGATCACTATGACCTGCGAAGCCAAAGTATCCTTGTTTGTTGTCCTTACCGGGATGCGGTCGATCGGCCATAAAGTCCTCGACCTTGGATAGGTCGCCGTTAAGGATCTCAGTTCCGTTGAGTTCAACTTGAATCGTTGATCCTTCGACGCGAACGCGTTGGTAGTTCCACTCACCAGGCGACCGAAGGTAGCCACGGTGTGCAGCGATCATGCCGTAGGCCGAACCGTGATACTGCCGCTCGTCGAGTTTTGAGTATTTTTTGGCGGTATTGTCCAGTACTTGTAGCTCGCACATCCCAACGTATGCAGTGTCCTTTTCGCCGGGATAGCGAATCGCGAGACCATTGTTTCCACCCGGTGGTAGCTGGAACTCAAGCACAACTTCAAAATCTGCGTATTCTTCAGCTGTATGTAAGACGCCGCCCTTACCTTGTTTGCACTGGATGGCGTTTCCAACAACTTCGTAGTTTTCCACAGCTCCCGTCCAGTTGCTCAAGTCTTTGCCATTGAACAGCGAAGTGAACTGGCCAGCTTTTGTGTCGTGATCGCGCAGCCACTGATTCGCTTCGTCCGTTCCGATTTCGCGAACGAAGATATTTCGCCACTGGATTTCACCACCGTGAGTCTGAAGCTGAATCGCACCCTTAGCGATCAGCGGTAACTCTCGATTCCAAAAGTTCGCCATCGGAGCGTTGTCGACTACATGCTTGCCGTTGAGCCACACACTTGTGCGTTCACCGATCTGGACGATGCGGAACGAGTTCCACTCGCCAAACTCCTTATCCGCTTTGACCAACGGGTCTTTTCCGGGTGCCCCGGCCGCATTGTTCCACAATCCGCCGCTGCCCTTATCTGCACCTAGGTTGAACTTGGTCTTATCAGTAGAATCCCAAATCTGCACCTGAGGTGTTCCGCGCAAGTAGATCCCACTATCGGCACCGGCAACCGTCTTGTATTCGATCATCAGCTCCATATCGCCAAACTCGCGATCTGTAGTCAGGAATACTCCGTGCCCATCATTGACGATTGCACCATCAGCGACCGACCAATGGGCTCGCATATCATCATCCCACGCCTTGAGCTCCTCCTTTGAGGCTTCCGCCCACTCCTTCGGATTTTTTGTCTTTCGACCATACCAACCGTCTAGGTTCTTCCCGTTGAAAATCGCTTCGAAGCCATCTGGAGGACTCTTCGCCTCGTCTGCGATCGAAACTCCGATAGGTATTAATAGAAATGCGACAAGCAGAGCATTCATTTTCATCGAAAGATCCTAGGTGAGCACTGAGAAAGGAGGGAGTTGGTCGGTATTGATTGAATACCGGAGCTCACCATTTTGAAGGAAAACGATTCAGAAACAACCTCCACGCTGCCATTTAATCCCAACCACCCGGTTCGGCGTCAATTTCTGATCGGTTCAACTGCCTCAGTTGAGATTCGTTCGACTCGAGCCTTGGTAAGACCTTTGGAGAATCAGACACTGACCGACTGCATACTGCTGATTCAGGATGCTCCAGCGCCAATTCGAGGCATTTATCTTCCCTGCTTTGTCAACAACCCGTCCACCCACAAAACTGGCCAGCGTGTTGTGCGAGAAAGAGCATGGGCTTGTTGCTGAGAAAGAACAAACAGACAGACTTTGTTTGCGGGCAAGGAATCTAACCGAACATCTGACAAGACACGCCACTCCTGCTCACTTCGCCATGTCTTCGATTTACCTTCGGCCTGGAAGAACGGCTGCTGATCTGAGGACAGCTCAGCCCACGTTGATTCGTCACCATAGATAACCGGCTGTGCACCGATGCTCTGGAGTGCAGTCCGGCTTACGAGAACACCATAGGGCTCCCAATCCCATCGTCCCAAGTGCGCTTGGTACTTTCGACGCCGCAGCAAGTTCGCGAGTGATACTGCACTAAAGCAAACGGCCGCCGTCCCGTGTTGGCTGCCTGCCTGTCGAAACAGAGTTTCTGAAGAACGTAGTACACCTGTTGTGGCAATCTGGGCAAGCGTCTGAAGAGGATGTTCGGCAGTTACTCCTGAATGCCACAACCTTCGTCGATGTGCTTCGGCACTCTCACCAGGGCCAGGACCGGTAATCGCGCGCGTGCAATGGACCAAGAACCGCGTGGCCGTGTCGCCAGTCTCGCTATCGTCAGTCTGCAGGATAGCCCGAGCGTCCAATGCTGCCGATTGACCTGCCTGAGTCCTACGGCAACGCTTGAGTGATGAATGAAATTTTGGTTGTTGTTTCGAATGATACCAACCCGTTGCACCTGATTCGATTAGCTGCTTTGCAGCTGAGTTTTGTTCGCCATCAATAGCCACGTAAGTTGTCACGTGACCCTCAGCACTGTGCTCTACTTGCCTTGCCAGTTGCAAACGCTCGTGCAAAAGACGTTGCAAATTCCCATCGCTTCGCAAATGTAAACAAAGCACGCTATCGGGAATTAGCACGCTCGCTATATCACGCAGCGGAGGTTTATTCTGTTGTTTCCTGCTAGCTGATTCAGTCACCAATGCAGGGGAAACGAGCAAACGCTCACGGAGATTCTCGGAATCGACTTGCCGTAGAATTGTTGCCAGCCAATCCACTAGTTGCTGCCCTGGGCCAAACGCCTGTTTGGGCAATTCGCAACGCAACGCAGGAAATCGACTGGCCGTGACTGCAGTGAAGAGAATCTGGCTGGCGGCGGTCCCGTCCACCAGCAACATGCGGTAGTTCAGTCGAGCGAAATGCGCGAGCGCTGAATCCAAAAGCCTCGGCCAGTCGCTAGCGTTGCGATATCCGCGCCCGAGTCGTGAACTAACTACGGAAGCAAGTCGGTTCGGCGAGTCAAAGTTTGCAACGTGCGAAACATACAGCCTGCAGCCGAAGACGGAATCCAGCCAAGGCTTGCCCCAACTCGCCCTGAGCGTGACCCCTTCATCAATTAACGTTTGGATCCTTGTTCGGCCATGGGCATTCGCCAACCGATTCTGTACAAGCCAGTTCAGCCAGCACTTCACATCAGAGTTTGGCTGTAGGCAGCCTTTGGAATCCTCTGTGGAGCTTAAGTTTGATTTATCGGCAGCGTCCAGAATCAATTCACTTAACTGGGAAGCATCCCAGCCGGGAGCGTACTGACCGTCAGCAGAACTGGACATCAAGCATCATCAAACCGACAAACGTGGTTATCCGGACAGGAGGATTTTCCCTCGATAGTTAATCCAGACGGAGGACTATCAAAGTACGGGCAAGGCTGCGCCCGTTGGCACAGCGGCCGCCTCATCGCCAACCTTCCTGGCAAGGGCGCGGACGATTTTATCAATTGCGGCCGCACAGATGGGATCATCAAGCGCCGACGCCAAATTTCCTTCGTCAGACTGCTGACGCATTTGAATGTTAATCGGCAGTTCGCCTAGGAAAGGTACGTTCGTTTCCTCTGCCTTTTCCCGCGCTCCACCTTTGCCAAATATTTCATAGACTTTGCCGGTGTCAGGACACGTAAAGCCGCTCATGTTCTCAACCATTCCGAGAATCGGGATCTTGGTTTTGCGGAACATCGCGATAGCTTTGATCGCATCGAGCAGAGCAACTTGCTGGGGCGTGCAAACAACAACCGCGCCGGTAAGCGGAACCAACTGGGACAAAGTCAACGCTACGTCGCCAGTTCCTGGTGGCAGATCGATGATCAAGTAATCAAGCGATCCCCAATAGGTGTCGCGTAAGAACTGGGAAATAGAACCGTGCAACATGGGACCACGCCAGATAACAGCTTGGTCCTCCTCGACCAGGAAGCCCATGGACATCACCGGCATCTTGCCATGGTAAATGGGCTGAATTTTGCTGTTGATCACCTCCGGTCGTCCACCGAGCCCAAGTAGCTGAGGCACGCTTGGTCCGTATACATCAGCGTCCATCAAACCAACCTTCGCACCAGATTTGCTTAGGCTCAGCGCGATGCTTGCCGCGACGGTACTTTTGCCAACGCCGCCTTTTCCAGACCCGACCGCGATTACAGACTTTGCCGTCAGCCCAATCTGTCCTATTGGCACTGGAGGCCGATCGAACTCTTCAATCTCTATCTCAACCTTGGCCTGTGGAAGTACGGCGGCGATTCTCTCACTGACATTGGACTCAAACTCGTCCTTGATTGGTGCGCTGTGGGATGTGAGACCAATCTTTACAGCAGCGGCTTCTTCGGTCGCCTCAACTGACAGGATCTGATTCGTCTTATCGAGCGTTCGCCCGGTCTCCGGATCACGTACGTTGGAGAGCACTTGGTGAATCTTATCGCTAGGATTACTCATCAGATCTAGGTTCGATTGGAGTGTGTCGGAATTCCACCCTCCCAGGCGGAATATGAGGCCAGTCGTATTGTTAATGGTATAGCAATTAGGTCAACGCCCGAACCGTATTGCGGACGATTGATCTGGCCAGGGCAAGAAAGCGGCCAGTCCTTCTGTTAGCGGATTGGCGGCAGCCAAGCGGGGCAGTTTCGGGATTATTGTTCGCATGGCGGCCTGCAGCCCAGCCAAATCGCTGACGAACGTCGATGCTCCGACTTCTCCAAACCACGCGACTTGTCGACCCAGCTTGGGAGCGACGAAACATAGACTGAATGCTGAGCTTCCGCGAATGTGAAATGCCCCTAGTGCGTCCAAGCATGCTCTCAAGTCTTCAGAATTTTCGACTGCCCAGACCGCGAGGCTCAACGCCGAAAAATCAAGAATCTCGCCGGGCGAATCGACCCACAGAGTTTGTGAATCCAGACCAGAGGAATCTACCGCTGCCTCGAGCTCATCAACCACGACACTCCCAACAACTCCTCGTGGATCCCAGATTATGGTACGGAGCCGCTGCACATCGAAGATGCCCGATTCGGAATCCTTGCACTTGTTCTCCGCCTGACTCACTAACTTGTTCCCCCGGTACTCTTTATCTTCCTCGTAATACTGAAAGACTGATCTACTGGACCAAAGCACTGCTCAAGTCGCTAATCGGTTAATCCCTCGATCTCGCCACCTGCGATTGATGCGACTGACCGATGAACATTCAAATCCATCGAATAGAATATCGCTCGAACCGATCCATCAGCCAATGCGGCATTCCAGTTCGTCGTATGGGCGGATCCGAAATCATGGCAGGCAAGGCATGAATCGGGCTGGTCGACCTGTGGGGCCCGAGCGGCGAAGCGAACGACTGAATTGGCAGCTGTATTGTTGTCGACCCAGCCACAAGCGGGCGATCGATCTCCAAAATCCGAGCCGGTTGCGTATTTTTCCGAATCCATGGCCTTTTCTCCCAACAAGTAGGAATTGCTAAGGCCGTCGGCAAAATTGGTAGTTCGCGTCGGCCTTCCGAGTCGCCAGGCACCGTCTTTCTTCAGGCGTATCCAGTTGTGGTTGCCTTCATCTTCCAACGTAATTGCAGCTCCCCCATTCATCGCATAGTCGCTGCGTGCTGCCGTTTGTCCAAAACGAAGTTGATAGTTTCCAACCAGTGGGTAAGCTTCCGCAGTACGTCGGGTTGGACAATGCAAGATGCCAAGGGGAGTGCTGAGCATTGCTTGATCCAATGTGCTCATTGCCAAACGTCGACGACTACCGAATTTGCCCCAGTGATCCGCCAGTTTGGATTGCTCCATATAGATGAGAGATCGACTCAGCCAATTCCAACCCCGCATCGACGAGCGTCTTGATCGGCCTGGGGTTTGGACAAGGGCCGGTCGTTTTTCACCTGCATATCCTGGAAGCTGCCGGAACGCAGACTCGTAGTTGTGCGCCGCAAGTGCTAGTTGCTTTAAGTTGTTGCGGCACTGGACTTGGCGCGCTGCTTCTCGAGCCGCCTGCAAAGCAGGCATCAACAGTCCGATCAAAATACCGATGATAGCGATCACCACTAGCAGCTCTACCAAAGTGAAACCCGCAGGTTCTTTTCTTTGTCGAGTCATCGTTTGCTCCACACTGGTTCGGAGACTCTAATCGGAGACCCTAAACTACTCGGGGGCTCTGCCCGAATCTGTGCACAGGTCACTGCGTGGGTAGTGTTGGGAGAACAGTACCAGACTGAAAATCGGTTCTGCAGCCGACGCGTGAATTCTTTCTGAGCGACCCGATCCCACCAAACTCAGGCAAAGTACCAACTAGTGATCTTAACAGTTTGGGCGGGCTTCAGCACAAGTCACAACTTAGAATACCGCGATTCTCCACTCGACCGTGGGCCAACTTCGCGCATGGCAATTGTCCGCAGCTTACGAACTCTCAATCGTCGCTGTCGCAAAGAATCCACCGGCTCGGAACTTCCAGCCGAGCGTTTTCGGCAAGAGCGATTCTCCGGTCGGATGAACCGGGTCGAGCTGAATCTTCGTGAATCCGGCATGTCGAAGATCCGCAACCAACTCTCGGGCTGAGTAAATATGTAAGAACATGCTTGGCAGGTTGCGATAGCTGTACACCCGATCTCCGTACTCTGCGCCACCGC
>DNPC01000243.1:0-8461 GCA_003501565.1 Planctomycetaceae bacterium
TTCACCTACTCGGGCCGCCTTGCGAAGATCACTTGGCCTCCAAAAGCCCTTTCCAAGCCAATTCGCGAGCCGCTTGTGAGCATCCGCTTGGTCCACTTCAAAGGGCAGCCAATATGATGGGATCGTCGAACGGACTTGCGTGGCAGACTTCTGGGCCGATGCGCCGCAATAGGGACACTTCAGCTGCGTTGCCCTCGCGTCGTAGACCATCGATGCTCCGCATGAAGTGCAATCGAAACTCACGTGTAGAGCTGATCGTTCGGCATCTATACGTCCACCTGCGGGATTCTCCGTCCCACAATTCGCACAGAACAGATCCGAGTCATCCAAGTAACAGTGGCAAATCCGACAGCGCTGGTGCAAGGCTGCACTCATTGCAAGGCAATTCCTCCGGTGCACAACACCGAAAACAGGTCAAGCTACATCGACTACTGGGCCAGTTGGATGGAATACAAACTGTCGCTGGCGGTTATGTACAACGTCCGATGCTGTTTGCCACCGACGCAAACGTTCGCCGTCCAGCCTTCCGGAACAGCGATATGATCAATCCGCTTGCCACTGGGAGAGAAGACGGTGACGCCTTTACCAGTCAAATAGAGATTGCCCGCCGAGTCGAGGGTCATGCCATCCGATCCCATGTCGCAGAACAGCTTTCGTTCTACCAGTTCGCCATTGGAGTCAATTCGAAAGCGATACGTTTTCTTGTCGCCAATATCTGCGATGTAGAGCACTTTGCCCGCTGGATCACCAACGATCCCGTTAGGTTGCTTGAAGGCATCCGCGGCGATACTAATTTTGCCCGTTTTATGGTGTCGACGATAAACACGTTTTGGCATTTCGGGCTCACGCGATTCATCGTTCCAGTAGGGTCGCCGATAGAATGGATCGGTAAAGTAGAGGTCACCGCTGGGGTGGCACCAGACGTCATTCGGACCGTTGAACCGCTTGCCATCAAAGCCATCAGCCAGGACTTCATAGGACTTATCCTCGCTAATAGCCCAAAGCTGATTCTTTTCATCTGCACAAGCGATCAACCGACCGCTGCGATCAAAGAACAAACCATTGCTCCGTCCTGCAGGTCGCATCCACGTTGATACTTTGCCGTCCAGATCGCAAACCATAATGCGATCATTCGGCTGGTCCGTAAAGAAGATCTTTCCCTCGCTATCGACCGCAGGGCCTTCGGTGAACTTGTACCCTTCAGCAACCAACTCAAGCGCTGCACCATCGGCTACTACCCGCGACTCTGCTTGAGCTTCCGAGGTGACGGGATCGCCCTCGGCGAGCACCATTGGGCAAAGATATGCACCAAGAATCAAAGAACACACTACAGGTAAAACTGATCGCACTTTGATTTTCCTCGCTACTAGGTTGACCAACGTTTCGATTTGCTGGGCAAGTGTATTGTAAGCCAACACGACCGCGAGAGATTTGCTTAACGGAGCGGCCAGACTATTACCACCAGCGTCTCACGGTTATTGTAGCCAAGTCGGAAGTTGGCCGGCCGATGGGAGCGATATAGCCTTCACCGACTCTACTCCTTCCACCCGACTAAGTGCGTCGATTGCCGACTGGGGAGGTTGGCTGTCGAGATTCAGTACGCCAATAGCATGCCCTCCCGGCTCGTTACCGGCGCGACCAACGGCCATCTGTGCGATGTTGACATCGTGGCTGCCAAATGTATTGCCAACCTTACCGATGATGCCTGGCACGTCGCGGTGGGTAAACACTAGTAGATTACCATCGATGTAGGCTTCCAACCTGTAGTCGCCCAGCATCACTAGGCGTGGCATATCGTGACCAAATACGGTGCCCGCTGCTTTTACAGTTTGATCGTCTCCACTAACTTCACAGGTGATCGATGAACTAAAGGCTCCCTTATCTTGATTGCGGACTTCGTTCAGTTCGATACCTCTTTCGCGCAACAGCACTTCGGCATTGATGATATTCACATCTTCTTCTAGTGCTCGCTCGAGTAGCCCCGCGCAGAACGCGTTCGTTAGCAACTTTGTATCGCCACCCGCCACTTCACCGCGATAGCTGAGCGAACAAGCCGAAACGCCACCGCCGTGCCATTGACTGACGAACAATCCTAAACGATACGCTACATCCAAGTAGCTGCGTACTGACTCAAGTGTCTGTGGATCAAGCGCGGCGACATTCACACTGTGGCGGATCTCACCAGTCTTGAAGAAATTGATGAGAAGCCCAATGCCTTCCACAGCGACCTGTGTCTGAGCTTCTTCGGTACTTGCTCCCAGGTGCGGCGTGCAAACTACACCGGGCATACCGAACAAAGGGCTACTCGTGCAAGGCTCGGTCTCGAAAACATCCAGTGCCACGCCCGCGATTTGGCCATTTTCGAGTCCCTGGGCCAGCGCACCCTCTTCGTAGATTCCGCCTCGTGCGCAGTTCACCAGCCTCACGCCGCGTTTTAATTTGTCGAGGTTTCCACTGTTGACTAAATGCCGCGTCTCATCTGTCAATGGCGTATGAACAGTCAAGTAATCAACTTGGGGCAACATCTCTTCGATGGTGGCAACCCGCTGAACACCGAGTTTCGCTGCCTGCTCTTCGGTGAGAAATGGATCGAAGGCCAAGACGCGCATCCTGAACGCCAACCCTCTTAGGGCTACCTCACGACCGATACGCCCGAAGCCGATCACACCCAACGTCTTGTCGGCGAGCTGTGTCCCCATATAGGACTTGCGATCCCACTTTCCGTCACAAAGACTGTGGTACGCTGGTGCGATATTGCGAGAAAGAGCCATCATCAACGCAAATGCGTGCTCAGCAGTTGATAGCGTGTTGCCCGCGGGCGTATTCATCACGACGATACCGAGCCGAGTAGCAGCTTCTTTGTCGATATTGTCGGTGCCAACGCCCGCGCGGACGATCGCCTTCAGACGCTTGTTGCCTTGCAGAGAATCCGCTGTGATTTTCACACCACTGCGTATGATGACACCGTCAAATTCGTTGAGAGCAGCTCGCAGGTCGTCACCCTTGAGTCCCACCCTCGATTCAAACTCGACGCCCTGCTCACCCTCGAGTATTTGGATGCCCTCTTGGGCAATGGGATCTAGAACCCCGATGCGAATATTTGCCATAGTTAGTGAGCCTCACCTTCCTTAGTTGAGCGAGTGAGTTGGTGTTAGCTGTTCGAAAATGTGCCAAAAATTCCCCCAGGGCATTCCCCTGAGCGACCAAGGTCGAGCGTTGCGCTGAATCGCATTCTGAGCCGCAATGACTTTGCTTGTGACGCCTTCAATTGCACAACGCAATTGTTAAACATCCAAGACAAGCGATCATACGCAGTACGCGTCTAGCTGTGCTTCGCGGCGAAATCACGCATGTAGTCGGCTAGAGCCTGAACGCCTTCCATAGGCATCGCATTGTAAATGCTCGCTCGGATGCCGCCGACACTTCGGTGCCCCTTGAGTGTCGTTAAGCCAGCGTCTTCTGTACCGCCCAGGAAATCTGATTGGATCGCATCGTCGCTGAACCGAAATGTAACATTCATCAGTGAACGATGCTCTTTGCGTGCGTGACCGATGTATAACTCGGGGAATGCATCCACAACATCATAGAGAACCTTTGCTTTCGCCTGGTTCAGTTCATGCATTTTCTCAAGACCACCGACGGTGTCCTCGAGCCATTTGGCAACTAAACCCAGCACATAGATTGCAAACGTCGGTGGAGTGTTCCACATCGAATCTGCCGCTACGTGCGAGTTGTAGTTCATGTAACCCGGCAAGTTGTCGTCGGACCGCTCCAACAAATCCTTGCGAATGACCACGACCGTAACGCCCGCTGGCCCGGCATTCTTCTGAGCACAAGCGTACATCAGCCCATAGCGTTCGATATCGTAAGGCCGATGCAAAAAGTCACTCGACACATCACTGACCAACGGCGGTTCGACCGCTAGATCGTCATGGAATTGGACACCTTGAATTGTCTCATTGCTCGTTACATGCAAGTACGAGGCGTCTGCAGCAATGGGAAGCGCACCAACATCGGGAACGTGGTTGTAGTTCGATTCGGCGGCATCGTAGGCCACTTCGACCGCACCTACCTTCTTTGCTTCAGCCAACGCATTCTTGCCCCAAGAACCGGTCACAATGTATTGGGCCGGCTTCTGTTCGTGCAGCAGATTCATCGGGATCATCGAAAACTGCAATCTCGATCCACCCTGCAAAAGCAATAGTTCATGGTTTTCGCCCAGGCCAAGCAACCGTGACAGGCGAGCTTTCGCGTCCTCGTGGACCGCCACAAACTCCTTGCTACGATGGGACAACTCCATGACCGAAGCACGCGCACCGGGCAGACACAGCATCTCGTCGCGGATCTGTTCGAGAACCGGAACAGGCAATACAGCAGGTCCAGCAGAAAAATTGTACGCACGTTCAGTGGCAATCTGCGTCGCCATAGGATTCGACTCCAAGCAAAGGCTACCTTCGACCGACCCACATCATGAAAATGTGCTGACGGGAGCGGAACGCCCCATTAATTCCCTCAATAGTCCCCCCACTAATCCATCGAGTATGGGGGCGTGAATGCGGGCACGAGACTCAACGTATCCGGCAATAACTGCGTATTTTACGTTTTCGACGCCAGTCCGGAAGGCTTGGTCACTCGCCAGCGTAGAAGATCCTCGAGTTAGGCGCGTCCGCCTTCGGCTCGCCTGATTAGGCCAAGCATGGCAATACTCGCCTATTGGGACCAGCCGCTAAGCCAGACACAGGGCTAAGAGGGCAAAGACGGCCAACGCATCACGAGGTATCGTCGACACAAAACTGCCATTCCAAAGCCGCGTAAGCGATCTGCTCAATAGCGTTTCTGACCGCCAACGGCAGGATTTGTTGCCGTCCATTGATTCACCTGCTGATTCATCGCATTCTGTGCAAGGCGAACATTCAGCAGGGCGACGCGTTCGGCAACGGCTGGTTGAAACTTGTTGATCGCCAAACTCTGCTGGTAATCCTGCATAGCCCGCGCGTAGTCGCCCGATGTTTCATGCAACTCTGCTCGGGCAGCCCAGGCGCGTGGATCGTTCACGTTGGTTGCGATCGCATCGTCCAAGTATCGAGCCGCCAACTCAGCGTTACCCAGTTCTTTGTTTAGCCGTGCAAGTTCGACAAACGGATCCGACAGTCCTGGATTAGCCACCTGCCATTTATTCAGTAGACGGAATGCGGCGTCACGACGTTTCGATTCAACTAACAGTACTGCCAATCCCCGGTAGCAATCTACATGGTTGGGACTGAAGTCAAGACACTGACCATAGAGCGACTCAGCCTGAGTGATTAGATTCGCATCGTTTTGCGCTACACCCAATTTGTGATAGGTCGACGCTAAGTTGTAATACGCGTCGGGATTGGATGGATCAGCCTGCTGCGCTTCTTGGAATTGCTGAAGCGCCTCAGCGTACCGCCCGTTTTGGTACAGCCGGACCCCGAGTGCATTCTGACCTGTACTCCTGACACGACAACCACATGCAAGTGGCAACACCACTAGCAATACCAATATAGCTGGCCGGGAAAATGCCCTACTTCCGTGTAACATCATACGACTCAGCGACTCGTAAAGGACAGGCGATGGACAACTGCGACAAGCATCCCTTCACTATCGCAGCACGTCCAAAAATCGATCGTGCCCGCCGACTTTAGACGAAATTGGAAGCGGAACTCAAGATCGCCTGTTTTCCAGCATTTGAATTGCTAGCAATCCGCTAACCGAGAATCTCGCGACGTCGATCGACATAGTCCCAAACAACGAACCGGTCGAGGTCTTTGCCGGCGGTAAAGAACACGCGTCCCCGCGTGCTTTCGGCTAGCCGATAAGCGAATCGAATATCCTCTTCCGACTGCGACCAACTTGGGATTAGAAACATGTTAATCGTGATGCCGTCGCGCAGACAAAGTGCGCCTTCACGCATAGTGGCTTTCTCAGTTCGCGGGTCGGGAGGATACAACATATACAGCATGTTGTCCTCAAAATGCGCGGTCGGCAGGCCATCTGTTATCAAGACGATTTGTCGATTTGGCGTGTCAACGGTCGCCAAGTTCTGCCGTGCCAGACGTAGCGAATGCTGAATGTTGGTAAAGTGAGGATGAATCTGCGACTCACTGATGTCATCACGACTCATGTCGGCAGCCAACTGGACCCACGGATCGTGAATTGTCACAGGCTTAGGCATTAGGTTGATGATCTCACCCGCGGGCCGAAGCTTCGCAAAGGTGTACATCTCGATAAACCGGAGAAAATCGCCCGGATACTCCGTGGTGATCAGACCTTGGAGTGCGAGGGCCATGCGTTTTACGTTGGCGTACTGTCCTTCGTATCGCATCGAGCCACTCATGTCCATGATGACCACTGTAGCGCATTTGGGCGAATTTCGAGTTCGGTGCACCTCGATATCTTCGCTTCGTAACCTTACGGGTGAATCATCTGGTCGCTTCAGCAACGCGTTGATCACCGTCTGGGTTGTGTCGATGCTTGCAAGTGAGTCGCCAAACTCATAGGGACGCGTCTGAGGCAATTCAACACTCCCATCACCTTCAATCCGTCCACCATGTCTGCCGGACCTACCGGCCTGCAAATTTGAAAAAATTCGGCTGAGCAGTTTTCCCTGGAAGACCTTGTAAGCCTGAGGCGTTAACCGGAATGCACCACTTGGATCGCGGTCGAGTCCTTGACGCTCCGCTTGCTCGCGAACAATGTTTTCAATTTGCTGCTTTAGTTCATCGAGATCGGACATGTCTTGGGGTGACGCGAATTGCGACAACTTGTCCATATCGATCATGCCGATTTGGGCCGTCTTTGCCGCCTCTTCGAGTTGCTGCAAAAGCTCCTCGATCGTGTCAAGCTCTTCCTTTACTTCCAGCGCGCGCGGAATGGTCAGACGCTCGCTACCAATGAACTCATATTTCGAGTCCATTTCATCGATGGCATATTTGTTTGCCAAGTCTTCAATTAGGCCCACTAGGTAGATTGAGAAATCGCTAGCGTCATCGGCCGCGTTGAAGTACAGATGCTCAAGCAAGTAGATTTGTTGCTGGGCAACCGCCTGCTCGTACGCCTTACGCAATTTCTTGGGCGGCGTAATCTCACGCGCACTGCTTTGATAGACCTTGCGAGCCTTTCGGACCACCGAGCGTGTTTCGTATTTCTCGAGCAGCTTACGCCGACGCTCTTCGAGCATTGCTCGCAGAAAATCAATGCTCGGCCCGAGTCCAGCAATTTGTTCAGTGTCGAGCTCTACCGCCCGAGCCAACTCCTCTTCGGTCAGTTCACGATACTCGCCATACATAAGCGCATGTTCAAATGCAGGCGACACCAGATCCGGCGGCGGTTGTGTCGGACCCGGGAACTTCACCGGGTCATACTTTTGATAGGTATGAACGACTCCACCCAGCTTGTATGGTTTGTTCATCTACTCGCCTTTCGATTGCGAGGCGTAATAAGCGTATGGACGAAGCAACAGCCGAATACTTGCTGAACAGTGCAGGCCCCCCCTGAGAAATCACTTCTGAGAACCATCCCTGGCTTTCGAATCTACCGACAAAAGGAAGTGTTCAGCGGCCCATCAGCTAGATCTCGTATTCGATTTTCCCCGCCGAAGTGGCGCGACTAATATGGTCCAGTGCGTGCAAGCCGGCCAGAACAAATTCAACGCAAGAGGCCCGGACGACTTCACTTTCAGCTGCGTTCACTTCGAACGCCTTTTCCCAAATCCCTGGGACAGCCCCCAATCGCTCCGCGTAGGTAGAGCTAGGCAACATGTCCCCTACTTCGATTCTGACGCCGGCTGCAAAAATCTTTGAGATTTCATCAAGGCCATAGCTATCCACATACTGCTCAAAAACTTGCTTTACTGATGAAGCTATCAACGAATCCAGAATCTGTGATTCGGTCATTTGATGACTGCCCATCAAATCCAACTCGAGCTTACCAAGTGACGTGGCGTACAGATGCCCCAAGTCACTGATCCGAGGGACAGCTGGAGTTTCCCCGAGAACAATCGCTCGCTGCCGAGCACTGGCAATCATTGCACGATAGTTAGCGAGACTGAATCGAGCCGAAACTCCAGAGGCCTGATCAATGTACTTGCTACGCCGAGCCTGCTCTGTAATCTCCTCGATGATCTCTGCCATGAAATACGGCACTTGCACCGGATAATCGCCCTCGAGCTCAACTGCTGCTTCTTGCTGCATGATCTCGATCCCAAGTGCGCGATCACGTGGATAATGCGTTTGGACGATTGAGCCAATTCGATCCTTCAGCTGGGGAATGACTTTTCCGCTTCGGTTATATGTGCTCGGATTCGCGGAGAACGCGATGAAAATATCCAAATCAAACTGAATCGGATAACCACGAATTTGAACATCCCGCTCTTCCAAGATGTTAAACAGTCCAACTTGGACCAATTCGTCGAGTTCGGGCAACTCGTTCATCGCGAACA
>DNPC01000243.1:8607-9363 GCA_003501565.1 Planctomycetaceae bacterium
CAGCTTCGAGGGATCAATTTCTCCGATGATGTCGGCAAATTTCGTCCCAGGGCTCAGACGCTCAGCGTATCGCTCATCGCGGTGCCACCAACCGATTGGAATATCCGCCGGCGCATTCGCCTGAACAAACGCTTTACCCGCCCGAGTAATTGGCCGAAGCGGGTCTTCATGAACGGGAACATCTGGAATGTCGATGTAAGGCACGTACTCGTCAAGGAACCGCACCAGTCCACGCATCATCTTGCTCTTAGCTTGCCCCTTTTCACCCAAGAACAAAACATCGTGGCCCGCCAGCAGAGCGATACTGATTTCTGGAATTACGGTATCGTCGTAGCCAACGATGCCTGGAAACAGAGTTTCTCCATTGGCCAAAAGACGCATCAAGTTGTCATGGAGCTCTTGCTTAACAGTCTTGCTTTTCCAACCAGACGCCAGCAATTCTTCTAGGTTGCTGGGTGCCGGCAAATCGGACGCGTTGGTTTGTGAGGTTGAGGCAGTTGAAGCCATCGCCGGTTTCCTGATGTGTACTTTGCTCTCAGCGTTCCGCTCGCTCCGAACAGATAACGCCCTGGAGGTTCATTGTATGCCTCAGGCTATCCCAAATGCACGGTTAGCCGTCTTTCTCGCTTTGGCAAATTCAGATGGCCGTGGCATTGGTATGAGAGGCACCAATTCGCAGGATATATCTACGACGGTGCAAGAGCATTAAGCTCATATCCGGGCGGCTGGCGAGCGGAGATCGAGTCCCTAACGGTC
>DNPC01000587.1:0-1035 GCA_003501565.1 Planctomycetaceae bacterium
ATAAACGGGTACGTCCGGGGATACCGCGTTGATCTCGTCCAACGTCGGAAGTCGCTTTTCTGCAAACTGATCTACCGACCAACCACCCACGACCCGGATCCACTGCCCGGCTGGTGTGCGCTCCGCTTGCTGTTTCAGCATGCGCAGACCGTCAGCCAGTGAAGGAACATGATCCCAGCGCAGTTCCATAGCAAAGTTGTTGCCTTGGCGGATGATGTGCGTGTGACTATCGATCAGACCTGGGATCACGCGTTTGCCAAGTAGATCAATGCTGCGCGTTTTAGCTCCCGCTAAACTCAAGATTTGACTGTCAGTACCGACCGCAATGATCTGCGAGCCCGCGATTGCTACGGCAGTCGCATCCGGCAGCGCGTCGTCCATCGTCGTCACTTTGCCGTTGAACAAGATCATATCAGGCGCCTGCGTACTAGGCTCCTGTCCACCGATGCGCTCGTTCCCAACAAAACCGAGCGCACTGGTGGCGGCAGCACTTGCCATAAAACTTCGTCGCAAAATCGTCATGTCTTGTTACCTTGATGCAACCAGGGTGAGAACAGTTTGGTGAGTTTGGGCATGACTAGCCACGTCAACGTGACGACCGCTGCCAAAGTTACAAAGCCGGTCACAAAAGCTGGAGCTAGACTCTGGCTCAACCAAGGCGCAAGTAGAGTTGACCAGAACAATACAACGGGGTACACACCGAGCCAGGTGACGATCGCCATTCTCCACCGCGCCGGAGGCAGTCTGTTTCCGCCGTCACGGAAGAAAGCCTCCAAACCATGCAGATCGCGGTAGACGGGTTGTCCTTCGACCATCTCAGCTACTTCGGATTCCCACGCGGCAAACAGAGCCGAGTCATAGAACTCGCGCATGTGCTGCTCATCTTTGAAGGAACGCAAAATTCCGTATTCCCGCGGCCGGCTTGCAGCGGTAGGGTGCAGCAAGTGCGCGCCGGTTGTGCCGTGATGCTCGAGCGACCTGGCAACGAAGCGCTTTAGCGCCTCCTCGAAATCCGCCTCGCGCCCTTTTCGAACG
>DNPC01000587.1:1127-8678 GCA_003501565.1 Planctomycetaceae bacterium
ACTCGCGTAATGGCTCGGTGGACGGTGGACATTCCTAGTTGCCCTTCGCTTCTTGAATCTTCGCGTATCTGGTCATCAAGTTGCGATAATTCGGCAGGTGGTTAGAGAGCAGGCTGCCGAGCCCTTCCATATCGTTTCGCCAATCACGATGAAGTTCACAGGCGACGGCAAACCAATTCACCAGCTGGCAGCCGGCAGCTTGCATCCGATGCCAAGCAGCTTGCTGGACAGTGGTGTTGAACGTCCCAGAGGCGTCGGTGACGACGAACACGTCATACCCAGCTTCGACGGCTGAAAGAGCGACGAAGGCAACGCAAACATCGGTCACAACGCCCGCGATAATGAGTTGCTTACGACCAGTCGCCTCAACGGCCTTCACAAAGTCTTCATTGTCCCAAGCGTTGATTTGGCCAGGGCGATGGATGAAGGGGGCGTCAGGAAATCGCTCTTCAATTTCCGGCACAATCGGACCGTTTGGCCCCTCATCAAAACTCGTCGTCAGGATGGTGGGCAAGTCAAAGAACTTGCCGATATCTGCTAACGCTATGATGTTGTTCTTGAAATCATCTGGAGTGAAGTCTTGTACCAGTGAAATTAAGCCGGATTGGTGGTCGACCAGCAAGAGTGCGGCTTGGTCTTTGTCTAGCTTCGTGTACTTTTGCATTCTTAAGTCCTTAAGCTGAGGGTGTTTTGAGTGCGTAGAATTGTTGGTTAGCCGCCGTTGGTTGGCCTCCGTTGGTTAGCTTCCGTTGGTTAGCTTCCGTTGGTTGGCCGCCGTTGGTTGGCCGCCCTGGGGACTCGGTCGAACGCATCCGAGCGGGCAAGGGCTCGCGGGTCGCCCTTCAAAAGTAGATACGAGAAAGAACTCGCAAACCGGCCACGATTATTTGAGGGGCTTGAATGCAACAACGCGGAGAGCGGGAGGAGACACCGATGAACAAGGAGTCGAGTAGCGGTGAAGCAGCTGACCGTGACGCTCAGCCCCTCGATGCGAGCAGCGTTGGGCAGGAAGGAGATTCTGCCGAAGACACGCGGCAGCTTTTCGAAGACCTGTATGGTGAGCTCAAGCGGATCGCGGCTAGACAGCTCGATAGACTACCTGCGGGACAAACGCTTCATCCGACCGAGATTGTTCATGAAGCCTATGGACGGCTGCAAGGTAAACAAGCGTGGGAATCGCAAAGCCACTTCTTGAACACCGCTGCGGCCGCGATGCGACAACTGTTGGTGGACCGGGCGAGACGACGAATCAGCCTCAAGAGAGGCGGAGTGATGAAACGAAACCCACTGGATGAATTTGATCAGCGTATCGTCGTGCATCAAAGTGACGAAGAGATCGTCAATGTCCACGAAGCACTCGACGAACTTGCAAAAAAGGATTCTAGAGCTGCAAAACTCGTTGAGCTGACTTTCTTTCTTGGCATGGGGCAAGTTGAAGCCGCGGCGGCTACTGGTATAAGTGAGCGTACAGCGCGTCGAGACCTTGTCTACGCGCATGCGTGGTTGGCGGAAACTCTCAAACCTTAGAAACATTCTTATGCAGCAGAGCCACGAAGAACTTAAAGAGAAGCTCGTGGCCCTGTACGACGGCGATACAACCGGGCCGTCTGACACCGCCGCAAATGATGAGCTCAGCAAGCTGACGGCAGCTGCAAAGTCATTGTCACCGGACTTTGCCAAACCAGCTTGGTCGTTCGCGCACCACGATGAGGCCGTCTTCCCCGCATTTGTTGGTGACTACGAAGTTCTCGATGTCCTCGGCACCGGAGGAATGGGAATTGTCTATAAAGCCAAGCAGAAGCCGCCGCTCAGTCGGGAGGTAGCGGTAAAGGTAGTCCGTAAGGATATCGCAACCAGTGACTCGCTCGCGAGATTCAAGAACGAGTGCATGGCTTTGGCTCGTATGGATCATCCCAACGTTGCCTCGGTCGTCGATCATGGTGACGACTTGGAAGGGCAGCCTTACGTCGTGCTGGAGTTGCTTGATGGGATGCCAGTTACCGAATGCCTGCGTGACCGGCAGCTAGACCTACGACAGTCGCTAAGGGTCTTTGTCGAGATTTGCAAAGGAGTCGCCCACGCACATGCGTGTGGAGTAATTCACCGCGATCTAAAACCCAGCAATGTGATCGCGATTCCTGAGGACAACGAGATTCGCCCGAAGATCATTGACTTCGGAATCGCGAAAGTCATTGATGTCGCAGAAGACGAGCGATTGACGCGCACACAGCAGGTTTTTGGCACGCTCGAATATGTCAGTCCTGAAGTTGTCGAGATGGGGGCCTCAATCGCTGATGCTCGCAGCGACGTGTATTCCCTTGGCTGTATTCTCCATGAGATTTTGACCGGACGACCTCCAATTGATTTAGATTCGGCAAGAAGTCTAGGAATCTTGGAAGTGATGAAGACGATTCGCAACTCTGTCGTTGGGAAGCCGTCCGACTCTTCAGCGGATGACGCTCCTGGGCGTTTTCCGCGGCGTTCGATCGTAGGAGACTTGGACTGCATCACACTCCATGCGTTACAGAAAGAACCACGCGACCGTTACCAGTCTCCCAATGAACTCGCAGCCGATATCGAACGTTTTTTGGAATTCAAGCCGATCCAAGCGAGTCCTCCAAGCCCTGGGAGGTTGATCACCAAGTTTCTTTGGCGACACCGTGGTCTTGCGCTGGCAGTAGGTGCAGTGTTCGTCTCGCTCACCGGTGGGTTGCTATTCTCGATATCGAGCTATCGCAGGGCAGATTGCGCCAGGCGACAAGCCGAAGTTGCGCAGGAAGATGGTGCTCGGGCGCTGGCGTTGCTTAGTGACGCTTCGATGTTGGCCAACGCTTACGATCCCGAGGGCAAAAGGCGGCTCGCATCGTTGGGCGGCCGAATCGAACAAGTATTGAACGACGCGGACTTTCGTTCGCCGGGTCCGAGGTGTCAACTGCAGGTGATGCTTGCGGCTTCATATCGCAGTCTCGGGCGTTTCGAATCGGCTCAAGAAGTACTCTTAGAAGCGCATGGTCTTGTTCAGAAAAAAGACTGGGCGACTCCGACACATCGTTTTCAAATCGCGATCATGATCGCGGAAAACGCGCTCTCACTCCGCCAAATCGACCAAGCCGCGGCCTTCGTAGATGAAGCTATGCAAATTGCTGAAGGGGATCCGGACCCTCGGCAACGAGCGAAGCAACGCTCCCAGTCACAGTTCGTGAAGGCCAACATCTTCACCGTGTCGGGGCAGCTCGACGAAGCAGCCGAAGTCTATGGCAGTGTAATCGCCGATCATGGAGCTGAATCGGAGATAGATCAAGCTATGACCCTTGCCAGGGCGCAGGTCATGTTGGCTTCAATTCTGGTGCGTCAAGGGAAAAGCAGCGAAGCGTATCAGCATTCGCTTTCTGGGTACGAAGTCTACCGAAAACGTTACGGGCTCTCGCAAACGCAAGCTTTAATGGCTGGCCACAACCACGCGATAATCCTAACGACGCTTGGGAAGACTCCAGAGGCAATTGGCGTTTTCAGAGAGATCTTGGAAGGCCGACAGCGAGTCCTGGGCGACGGGCATCCCGATACTCTCATGACGAAAACGATGCTCGCTCAGGGATTGGTAAAGGCTGAACAGATCGAAGAGGCTCGGCAGCTCTACGAAGAAGTGCTATCCACGCGTGAGGACGAGACGAGTCGTGCTGAGGTCCTCGCATTGGCCTCGAAAGGCCTGCTCAAATTGCAATTTAGCGAGCAGGAGTTTGCCGAGGCGGAGACCACCGCGACGGCACACATCCGCTACAGCTCTTTGCTTTATGGAAACTCCAGCTGGCGAATCCAACTAGCAAAGAACCGACTCGCCATGGTTTATTCGAAATCCGGACAACATCTTCGTGCCGCTACTTTGGCTGCTGAGATATACGATTCGCTCGTGCAGGATCTAGGGTCTGAACATCAGTTTACATTGGTTGCAGCAAGAACGGCTGCAGAGTCTTTCCAAGCACTCGGGAAGGTCGAGCAAGCAACACGGTGGCGTGAAAAAGCGAATCCGAATCACTCCCAGCGGAATTTGCAGGCGCAACCCGCTCCCGATTCGTGATATTCGTTTTAACGTGAGAATGGCCAGCCAGCGGTTCGCACTTGAGGCACATTGGATGCGAACCTGCCCAATGGCGTTCACGCTTGGGCAGGTGTGGAGAAAAAGGTTGGTTGCAACTCAGTGAAAACATTCTGGCCAGTTTCGTGCCCAAGTTTGAACAGGGGATCGGTTACGGCAGTATTGTCCAGTTTCCAGCTTGAATCGGGAACCGGAAAATCGAGGTGGCGGTATCGATCCCCCAACACCAATCGCAACGGAAGGTGAGTACCTTGCACTTGGGAAATACTCATCACTTCGGCAACATGTCGGGACCAAAATAACATTCCCGCATCGCCACCGGGTGGTGCCAGCGTGTAAGTCGATGTGCCGGTCCCTAGCGAAAGCATGTGAACGTCGTCAAGCTTCTCGCTTTTCCCACAACACTCCGTTTGAGAATCAATAATGCGGGCGGCTTCCGCGAGCGCTACTACTCCCGGATCGATAGCCCACAGGCCACCATCCGCGTACGCTTTACCGTCAGGCATTTCCTTGTGCGGAAAATAGGTGGGGGCCGCGGCAGCGGCGACAATAATGTCAGCGATTTTCCAATCGTATTCCGGACGAGGACGATTCAAATGAGGGGTGCGGAACACATACGTCTCGCCATCGGTTAGGTTAACGGTAGGGATGATTAGCCGGCAGCGCGTTGCGTCACGCAGCGTTTCGTCGCCAAAACCGTCAACCATTGATTCGCGAAGAGCAAAAGGGCAGTAACGCGACTGGAAAAAGTGATCCAGGTTGGCTCCCAGCCGCTTTGAAACCAACTTTCGGAAGGCTGGGTAAATGGTTTTCAGTACGCGACTGGGGCGATAGGGCTCACGCGGACTGAAGATCGCTTGGCTATGTTTTTCGTAGAACGCTTGAACCTCGGCTGCCGTTGTTCCCCGTGCAAGCGCGGCGGCTGTGATGGCTCCGGTGGATGTTCCGGCAATCAAGTCAAAATAGTCCGTTAGCGGTCGATCCAACCGCTTTTCGAATTCAGCCAGCACGCCGATCGCAAACGCGCCACGCAAGCCACCACCCGACAACGCCAAAATTCTAAACATAGCTTCCGACTCTAAGGTTCGTTGAACGAAGATCTCATGATTCAGGATATCGCATTCAACAAGTTTGACGATACTCAGATGTCCGCCATTACACGAATTGGCGAACGTGTTGAGTTTACTGCCAACGAAGTGATGATTGCCGGCGGCCAGAAAGACTATCCCTTCTTCGTTGTCCAGACGGGTGAGATCGACATCTACGAGGCCGACGGAGATCACAGTACGTTGATCGCGACCCACGGGCCTCGCGAGTTTTCCGGCGACGTGGACATGCTGACTGGGCGTTCGACGATCTTCACTGCGATCGCCCGGTCCGACGGAGTAGCTTACCGACTGTGTGCGGTGCGGCTAAGGCGTCTACTGGCCGAGTGTCCCAGGGTGAGTGAAACGCTCCTGAACGCATTTCAAACGCGTCGCGAGATGCTAGCCGATCTGCCAATAACTGGCGTACGCGTGATTGGCGAAGTTGACACGGTGGAAGTGGGGCGGCTGCGCGAATTTTTGTACAAGAATCACGTGCCACATAGTTTCTATGATTCGGTAAGCCAAAGTGGCATAGAACAACTGGAGCAGCTGGGAGCGAGTCAATTGGAGCTGCCGGTTGTGCGCTGCAACGGCAAAACGATCGGCAATCCCGCGCTCGAGCGACTAGCCGAGTGTATCGGCATCAACCGAAAGGTCGACGGTCAGCACTTCGATCTTGTCGTTGTGGGAAGTGGTCCAGCTGGCCTGGCTGCAGCCGTGTATGCCGCCAGCGAAGGAATTGACGTGCTAGTCGTCGATAGCGTTGGGCCTGGCGGACAAGCCGGTAGTAGCTCGAAAATCGAGAACTTTATCGGTTTTCCTTCGGGGCTGTCAGGGAGTCAATTGGCGGAACGTGGATATCTGCAAGCGCTCAAATTTGGTGCAAAGTTTGTTGCTCCGGTGACGGTACAGGCCATCGAGACAGATGCTGCAGGTGTTCATCGACTAACACTATCCGGGAACCAGGCGATAACAGCGCGATGCGTGTTGGTAGCTACTGGCGTCTCCTATCGTCAGCTCGATTTGCCGGGTTGCTCGCGATTTGAGGGAGCTGGCGTCTACTACGCTGCGACCAGCGTCGAGGCTCGTGTTTGTGAGAACTCTACGGCGGTCGTCGTGGGTGGCGGTAACTCGGCCGGACAAGCCGCGATGTACCTTGCCGAACACGCCGGTGCTGTCAAGTTACTGATTCGTGGCGACGATCTTCGCAAGAGCATGTCGGAGTATCTCTGCGGTCGGATCGAGAACCACCCCAACATCGAGCTGCTAAAACATACCGAAGTAGCTGAGATACTGGGTGAAAAAAGTGTTCGCTCTGTCCGTCTGGTCAATAATCAGACCGGCGAAGCGCAGCAGATCGAGTGTGCGGGCTTGTTCATCTTTATTGGAGCCCGCCCTCACACCGATTGGCTGCCAGATGAAGTGCTCCTTGATGAAAAGGGATTTGTTTTGACCGGTTCAAGTTTTATGGTCAACGAAGAACTACGCAGTCGTTGGCAAAAGGATCGGCCGCCATGTGATCTCGAATCCACCGTCCCCGGCGTCATGGCCTGTGGCGACGTTCGCTCTGGTACAACCAAGCGATGTGGCTTTGCCGTCGGCGATGGCTCACTGGCCGTCGCCTGTGTCCACCGCTTCCTGGGCGAACAATAACAATCCACGCCTATCGGGATAAATTGGGATGCTGTTTGTAGGAATCGCCTGGCAGTTCATTACTTGGAATCAGATGAATAAGCTCCGTTTTTTCGTCGTACTTACCTTCGTGATCCTCGCCGGAGGAGCCAGTGCGGATGAAGCTGCAACAAACCTAACATCGTTCCGGGCGATGACCTGGAATATTTGGCACGGAGGGCGCGAAGATGGAAAGGATGTCGGACCAGAGCGAGTGGTCGACATCATTCGCCAGTCGAAAGCTGACATTGTCGCGATGCAGGAAACCTACGGATCCGGTCAGCTAATATCAGAAGCTCTTCAGTTCGAGTTTCATCCTCGCGGCACGAACGTATCGATACACAGTCGATACCCGATCGTTGAGGACATCTCCGTCTTTGAAGAATTCAAGTGCGTGGGGGCTCTGGTCGAACTGCCTGGTGGTGAAAAGATCGCGTTTTACAGCCTGTGGCTCCCGTACGATGAAGATATCTGGCTGCCCCGGAGTCGCGAGAAATACAACGATCAGCAACTGACCAGCAAATGCGACGTTTCGGCAGACGATCTTCGCAAGATCTTGAAACTGATCGAGCAAAGGCTGTCGGACGCCAAGTATGACGGTATCGATTTGTTTATCGCTGGCGATTTCAATTCGATGTCCCACTTGGATTACACCGATGTGAATCGTGATCAATTTGGCCATAGCGTGAAATGGCCAAC
>DNPC01000653.1 GCA_003501565.1 Planctomycetaceae bacterium
TCAAGTTCCATTTCTAAATTAGTTCGATCCAATGAAAGCTGCTCAAGGGTTTCGCCAGCGTGGGACACGTCGGTCCGCTGCTGGACCGCTCGACCAACGCTTCGTCCGGCGGTCGCACCGCGGCTTGAAACACGGTTGCCCATCATTGCTCCCAGTACGGTCTGACCGATATTCAACAGGCTAGACCATTTGGCCTGATCGTATTGAGCTTTCTCGCGTTCTAGTCGCTGCCGCGCGGTCCGAATTTTGCTGTCCAGCGATTTTAGTTTCGATGCATACTTAACACGCAACTTCTCTTTCTTTTCGTCGCGCAGCTCGCGAACGGCCTGTCGCCAGTCGATTCTGGCTTCCAACTCCGTTTGCCCAAGCTTGCTGTAGAGGTCCAGCTCGGGGCTTTCATAAATCGTCTGCGGCATCTTGCGATAGCAGTAATCACGTACCTCTTTACCCCAAGTCTTATACTGCTTGTCGTTCAGTAGAGCACCTGGAACGTCTGCAAATTCAAATCCGGGCTCAGGCGCAATAGTCAGTTCAAGCACACCTGGCGTTAGGACAAGGCTGCGTCTCCACACGTTGGCACCAATTTTGCCTCGACGTGGTTCATACAACAGACTGCGCTCTTGCCACTCGTCGATGTCAGCAGCCAACCTTACGAAGTGGCAGTTTAGGTTTGCGAGCAAAGCCGGTCGGTAAACCAATCGCGCCCCGTCCGCAGCATCACGACTTGGGATCCAAAATCGCTCTTCAACGTCACTGGGAACGATGGGTCTTTGCCCGCCCTGCTTGCTAAGCTGTTTGCCAACTTTCTCGCTAGAAGACTGCGCGGAAGAATCTAGAGTCTCGGGCGACGTGCTAGATCTCTCCTGTGAATCACTTTCCGCACGACGATCGTTCATCAATTCCTGGATTTGTGGCCGGCTAAGCGGTCCACGTAAGAACGACATTGCCCATCGCGAATGGAACACCGTCGGCCCATCGTCGTGGACATTGTTCATCAAGAACACACGACTCCCCAACGCTGCAAGTGTTTGTTCCATTGAGGAACGATTAAATGCACTCCCTGCCTGAGCTGCGGCACCCTCAAGACCCTCCAGGACGCGTTCTTTGTCTCGTTGCGTCTGCAACCGACCTAAAAACCATGTTCCGATGTTGGACAATCCTTTGTAGTCCAGGTCAACAGGATTCTGTGTTGCCAATACGACACCGAGTCCAAACGCTCGCGCCTGCTTTAGCAACATCATCATCGGCGGTTTACTTGGCGGTTTGGCCGTCGGTGGAAAATATCCGTAGATCTCGTCCATATACAGCAGTGCACGCAGACTGCTCGTGCCCGCCTGGCTCCGCATCCACGAGAGCATCTCGTTGAGCAGGATCGTCACGAAGAACATCCGCTCAGAATCACTCAAATGGGCAATCGAAATAATGGATAACCGAGGTTGCCCAGAACTGGTGTACATCAACCGCTGAATATCCAGCGGTTCTCCTTCTAACCAACCTGCGAACGATGGACTTGCCAACAAGTTGTTCAAAGTCATGGAGAACTTGAGTCGATCGTCACTCGGAAAAAAACTCTCGAGATCAAACACACCGATCTTCTCAACACCCGGCGCTTGGATCGCGCGAATCAAAGATGGCAGATCCAAGTGCTTGCCTTCACGCCAACGCCGATCCAAAATCGTCGACAACAAGATGTGCTCACGACTACTGAGTGGATCGGCGTCTATGCCCATCAGCGATAGCAGCCCCGAGGCAGAGCCAGCGACGCGCTCACGCATGATGTCGGGATCATCGATAACCTCTCGTGGCGGCGCTGCAAAATTCTTAAGAACCGTTAGTGGCAATCCTGCGTTGCTACCGGGCGTATAGATTGCGACGTCCACCGCATCCTTATAACGTTTAATTCGCTCTGGTCCCTGCCCCCAGGAAGCCAATCCGTCTCGCCATTTATTGGCGGTGTGAGCCGCATACTCTGGCTTGCTCATTCCTTTTCGAACGGCATCAGATTGCTCAACCCACGGTTCAAAATCACTGGGGGCAAGCTCGGGGAAAGACAGCAGCAGATTGCCGATGTCACCCTTTGGGTCGATGCATATCGCGGGAATCCCGTCGATGGCCGCTTCTTCCAGAAGTGAAACACACAAGCCGGTCTTACCGCTGCCGGTCATCCCAACGCACATTGCATGAGTCGTCAGGTCCTTTGCATCGTAAAGGACCATTTCTTCCAGGAGTTGCCGGTTGGGAAGGTCATACTTCTTGCCCAAATAGAACTCGCCCAGTTTTTCGAAATCAGGCAAGGGGCCTTCGGTTGTCTTAGATTTGGCCATAAGTGGTCTCGCTTTCGTCCAGGCATCCAAGCGGAAGAGCACTATTGTGAGGTTTCGGCCACGGTTTTGACATAGGACTGATCGTTTTGCGAGGTGAATGCGCCTCAGGCGAGATCATAAACGGTGGAACTCGACTACAAGATTCCGCCACCGAATTCGTTCGCCCAATGGTAGACTCACGTTTCCAACGCATGAGGCAATTGAGATATCATCTTCCGCCAGCAATTTCACATCCACTTGCACCGTATCCATGTTGTCATTGATGGGCTCTCCTTCCACCTTCTTGGCGGCCAACCAGGATGATTCGTTCTACAGCCCCCCAAAGTTCGGCTGGTTGCAAGGTCTTGTAGCCCTTTAGTGGTAGCAGTTGGCAGAATTATTAGACATCTGGGGTTTGCACACAAAAGGCAGCGAAGTACGCCGCGTCGCGAGGGGCTCGAAAGTGGGGTTCGCATCCACTAAACTGCCTCTGTCGTAGTTTCCACATCTCCGTACTTTTCCAATCTCAAGACGCACCACTAACACACAACTGCAGGCCAAGCCGGGCGACGCACCCACTCCTTTACCGGACGAATCAACGTGTCGCAGCCCTCTAACCACAGGTCGTTTGTTCGTGGAAGAATGACCGCCCGACTACCCAACAATGGCGATAGGAAATGCCCGAGCAAATTCCTGAGAGAATGCCGATGACAGACTTGATGCGATCTCTACCTACCACCGTTTTCGGTTGCGCATTCTTGTTGAGCATCTGTTTCCTGCCTGCTCAAGACGCAATCTCTGATGATCTTGAAAGTGCAACCGTCGAATTCGATCGTGTATGGACCACCGGTGGCAAGCTGGAGGAAGCTGTTAAGATCGCTGAAGAGATTGTGCAAAACGGCCGGGAGAATAGTGATGACGAGGCGGTCAGTCGAGGCTTAACGCGTCTTGCCTTCGCTGAACTGCATTTCGGCCGGTGGCGAAATGAATGGGAAGATAAACTCAAAGAGGCGGAACGACTAGCTAGACAGCTCCCTGCACCTAACATAGCTCTCGCGGAGGTGCTGATGTTCTCTGGTTATCTTGATGTGATCTACCTACAGGAACCGGAACGCGGAACCAAAAGACTGCAAGACTCGTTTTCGGTGGCCCGGGCAGCACAGGACGATGCAACGCTTGGAAGAGGGTACTTCTTCGCCCTTCGATCATTTGGGATTCTTGGACGCGGCGCATTATCGGCCGACTACGGACACCGGGCGATACTGTTTTCGAGGCAAGCCAAGAATCCGTATATCGAACTCCTCGCAATCCGAATTCTGACCCCACGCCAAACTCCATATCAACTTGCCAACGCGCCGCCACATCCCCTGAAGGAACGTTGGGATACACTCGCTAAACAGTGCGACCTCCAAGTTCCATCACCGTTCGATCCAATACCCGAAGATGTTTTGAGAAACAAATTGGACCACGCTTTATCCCTGCTTGACGAGCCGATTGAGGGTCACGTCGATGAGCTCAAGGCCGGACTAGATGCGGCGCTCTGGCTTCTCCCATATCTGAAAGACGAAGAGCGTTGGAATGAAATCGAAGACATCGTTGAATCTACATTGGCAATTACTGAGAAAATGGACGACAGGACGACCGCGTTTGTGTTGTCCCACAATCTTGCGCTTGTCGCGATAACGAAGAACAATCCCGGCGAAGCTATGCGACTTATGCAATCGCTGGAGAACGCACAGATGACGGGAACTCTTCATCAAGCGTTATCGGACCAGTTCTTTACCCTTGCCAAGTGCGCCCAAAGCAATGGGGAGATTGCTCTCGCCAATGAGTGCCTTGAAAAATCGTTCTATCATCGAAGACAGCTCGACCTCATAAATCAACCTCAGTTCGCCGCTGACGTTTTTTTCGAAGAGGAGATGCACGCTCGGGAGCTTCTGACGACCATGGCGCGTCGCGATGCCGACCACCTACGAACTCAAGTCGTTACGATATCAATCGTGCTAGCTTTTGTATGCGCGGTAGCATTGCTCTATTGGCGATCGTCTCGTAACCGAAACAAACAACTGAGTGCCACGGTGTTTGATCGCACACGCTCATTGGAGGCGGCTAAAGACGAGGCGATCGCTGCCAACCGAGCCAAGGACGAGTTTCTAGCTCGCATCAACCACGAAATCCGCAATCCGCTTCAGGCGATTGTCATGACGAGCGAACTGATCGCCCGCGAGACGATTGACCAAGGGACGCGTGATACAACCGGAGACATACTAAAGACAAGCGCTGCACATCTGGTTGATATTGTCGATGAGGTGCTGGACTTTACTAAAATCGAAGCTGGCGCGCTGAAGCTCGCAACCAACGAATTCGTTCTCCGCGAGGCGATGAATGCGGTCGCACAAATTGTTGACCGGCAATGCACGTCCAAAGTGGACTTCAAGCTAATCGTCGATAGCGAATGCCCGGAGCGCATTCGAACTGATCAAGCCAAGCTGCGTCAGTGCCTGATCAACCTCGGATGCAACGCGGCTCAACACACGACCAAAGGCTCTGTAGAAATCAAATGCACCTTTGATCCAAGCTCGGCAACACTGCACGTCTCGGTGACGGACACGGGCGTAGGTATCAGCAACGACCGACTAGAGAGCATCTTCGAAATCTACAACTCCGACAGAAAACACAAAGGAACCGGATTGGGATTGTACATCTCCAAGAGCTTTGTTGAACTGATGGGAGGTACGCTGGAAGTTCAATCCACGGAAGGTGAGGGTACAGAGTTTCGGCTCAATCTCCCTGTTGAAGTCGTAACAGAATCGAGCCTTGCACCGCTACCAAACCACCTGGCATCGTCCCGTCTGCGGGTACTTGTGGTTGATGACGAACCATTCAACTTAGATGCTTTCTGTCTGGCTGTAGAATCTCTGAAGCATACGCCGATTCCTGCCTCCAACTGGACCGATGTGGAACGTTCACTTCTAAACGAACCCCCAGACGTTGTGTTCATGGATCTCAGAATGCCGGACGTGGATGGCTTCCAAATGATGGCGAAGATCAGGCAGCTTTATCCCAACTTCACGGCTCCAATCTATGCAGTGACTGGGGATGCGACAAAATCAGTCAAAGATCGAATAACCCAGGAAAGGTTTGAGGGAATCCTAACCAAACCCACCGTGGTGGCTGATGTTGCTGATCTATTGGCTGCCGTTCCCAAAGCAGAGTCACACATAGTCCAAGACGATTCCTAGCTTAACCAGGACATTGAATTCGATGGTCGGCGATCAGGACTGTGCCTGCGGATAAGTGGCTCCAAATAAGCATTTCGCGCATCGATCGCATTGGTTTCCGTAAAGTCGCTGCTGGCTTTTAACGCTGTTTACACACCGCAGTTAGCCTCGAAGTCGCAGACTCTTTAGAAATTCCGCTCAGAATGCTTGAAGCGGTCGTAGGGAAGGGGTCGATTAAAGGGACATAGTGCCTTGGGGGGTACTTCGCCAGCAGTCGAATAATCGACTGACTGATGGGAGTTGGGCTGAGTATCTGTTTTCACTCGGTTTCAACGCAAAGGGGCTCCGGACGTGCCTTCGACCGGTCCTAGCCTATTCGACGCGCCAATGCGTGGTCTGTATAGATTCTTCACAGCTGCCTGCATTGCTGGCATTCTAAATCTATGTGGATGTGCACTTGTTCCGGATGTCAAACACAAGCCTCAGTACATCAACCCGTTTCCTCAACTGCAGAAAATCGCAGTCCTACCCTTCTTCAATCAGAGCGAAGAACCGACGCTGAGCGGTGAACGGGTCGCGCTGGCCTACATCAATGAACTGCAGTCCATTCGTGGCTTCGAAGTCTTGCCTCTGGGTGTCGTCAAAAGCCAACTCGCCGGATACCGCGGGCAAATTCAGGATGGAGCCGACTTCCAGGCACTCGCGCGCTACCTTGACGTGGATGCTGTTCTGATCGGTTCGATCACAGACTACACGCCGTATTATCCACCGCGCATGAGTATGGCTGTCCGCTGGTACGCAGCCAATCCTGGGTTTCATCCGGTCCTGCCCGGGTACGGATTGCCGTGGGGAACGAAGGAAGAAAAAGACATCCCCACTTGGATGCACTACGAAGCACAACGCGCCCTGGCAGCAGAGCAACTAAAGAGCCAAACTCCCCCGATGTCCGACCCGATCGCATCGGCGACACCAGGCAAACAAGATGTTCCGATGCCTGCTTCACCAATGATGCCTGAGGATCGCGCCCCAAGCAGAATGTCGAACGAACCTGGTCGACCTGCCATCGAAGCGCCCATCAGAAACGATTCGGAGTCGGCGTCTGAAAGTTCAAATGTTCGCGCTGCATCGTATCAGGAAACTGTCTATAACGATGATGTGCAGAGCACTGAGTGGCAAATCAATCCGGCTCAGCTAAACCCTAACGATCAGTTGCCGCAGGACTGGCCTGATCCGAGAGGCTTTATTCCGGATCCACCTAGTGCTCAGCCGCCTGAAACTAGAGTTCAACATGATGCAATCATTTCGCACATGCGGAACTTTAACGGTCATGACGAAGATTTCACAAGACAGTTGGAAGAGTATTTTTACTTCCGGGACGACGCCCGCTTTGGGGGTTGGCAAGCGTATCTTCAACGCAGCGAAGACTTTATCCGTTTCTGCTGTCACTTGCACTTGGTCGAAACACTCGCTTTACGCGGAGGACAAGACAAAAGCCGCTTGATCTTAAGGTGGCCCATTGACCGATACACTCGTTAGGTCGTAGCCAAGAACTCCTCGAACTTCGGTTCGACGGTTCTTGGTTAGGCACGACGGCTGACCAGCCAACCACGCTATCGAAAGTCTTTGCTTTGGGAGAGGCCGCTTTCGATCGAACTCGGTGGCGGCAGCCGTTAGCCTAACGAGACGAAGCCCCCCCAAGGTGAAGCTTCTTGACCAGTCCGCGTGTTTTCGTGAGCGGATTTCTTGGTTGCGACAAAATGCTAGCCATGGTCCTTATTGGGATCGGTACGTTGGTTGGCACTCGGCGTCATGTTGTCCCCAGAACAACACGCCGCATTCAGTCGCAAATTGGGCGTCATGCAGCAGGAGGCAACGCATGGACCAGGAGATCAACGTACTTGCTCTGGTAAAGGGCGAGGAACGTTACGTGTTCTTGTACAACGATGAAAACCGCGTCGAAACGTTGCGAACTCTTGGACGCTACGCCGCCAACCCGGAGCTAAGTTTCTCCTGGTACGACGCGGCCGTAATGAGTAAGAAAATCCGAGACATCGCGGCCGAGGAAGAGCTCGATGCGATTCACGGAAACTCGCGATTCACGTTCCGGCACGAAGAAGACGTGATCTAGACCCGAGCGGCGTCGATTCTACAAGAGTTGGATTTTGCGTGGTTGAATTTGCGAATTCCTGAAGGCTTTGAGCCGCCCACCCTCGACCTGGAGTGAGCGTGGTCTTGAAATGCGTTTCTGCCAACCTAGGCACCACGACGACCAGGAACAACACGCTTATGCACTCCGAAGTGGCACAATTTCTCCGCTACATGGACGTTGAGAAAAACGCTTCGGAACTTACGCTCAAATCGTACCGCGAGGACCTCATTGATTTGGCGGACTATCTTGTCGACGTCCTTGGACAAGGTGTCAAACCGGGCAGCGTCTCACCACGCGATCTGCGAGCCTACACCGCGGCACTCCATGAGGCAGGCTATGCACGGACAAGCATCTGTCGAAAACTGGCCTCGCTCCGAAGTTTTTATCGCTACGCACAGCGGACTGGAATGGTCGAGTCCAACCCGGCCAAGCCGCTTCGCAATCCGCGAGGACAACGTAAGCTCCCGCATTTCTTGTCCGACGACGAAGTAGCACGCCTGCTGTACGCTCCCGAATCGGCCACTCCGATGGGCCTGCGAGATCGTGCGATCCTGGAAACGATGTACTCTGCAGGCCTGCGTGTCAGTGAGGTGGTCGGGCTCGAAGACGGCGACATCGATCATGATGACGCGATTGTTCGCGTTCGCGGTAAAGGCCGAAAGGAACGCATCAGCCCGCTTGGCAAATACGCGTTGGCAGCGTTGGCTGACTACTTCAAAGTCCGAACACTGAGTGCCAAAAGTAACCTTGGCCGCAAGTCACCGGTCTTTGTGAATCGATTCGGTGATCGACTGTCCACTCGCTCGGTCGGTCGGATGCTTGAAAAGTACATTCAGATGACCGGTCTTGATACTCGGACCAGCCCCCACACCTTGCGACACAGTTTTGCGACCCACTTACTTGATCGGGGCGCCGACATTCGGAGCGTTCAAGAACTCTTGGGGCACAAGAGCCTGGTGACTACGCAGATTTACGCGCATGTCTCAACCGCTAAACTGCGAGAAATCTACTTGAAAGCACATCCACGCGCCCGCAGTTAGCGACTGCAAGAAGTTTCGCTCTGTTGTTGCCGCAATTGCGATGCGTAATAGAAAACTGCAAACTGCTACGGATGTTCTCCAAACCAGCTCATGGTAGCCCGGGCAATTCCTTCATGACCGCCTTCAAAAATTGTCACGCGGCTGTTGCCGGCCTTTCTTCGTAAGTAAATCTGCCGGCCGAATATTGGATCATAAAGCTCGTCGCCCGGCAGCGGAGCTTGCAGCCTGCCACCCTTGCGAAGCAGTTGCTTGATCTCGTCGGCCGAAATCATCTGCTCACCAAGTCCCTGGGCGACCGCATTGAAGGCGTTGAGGGAATGGTCGATCGGAACACTACCGGTATGGCCATCGTGAATGCCGGCCGAAATGTCCAGCGGTAGTTTGCCGACTTGACGCAGAAAATGAATCGGCGAACGATCGTGCAATTCCCGGTTGATACGTTCTGACTCTCCTGGCCTCCCACCAACACACTTCCGCAGCATCTCACCATACTTGCCACCGGCGTGCATTTCGTGCCATGCGGTCAAGTCACTAATACCCACCCAAGCGCTAGCTGCAGTCCAACGCTCAGGATAACGCGCGGCCATCAACATTGTCATATGTCCGCCACCAGAATTCCCAGTCAGGTAGATCCGCGAAGAGTCGATTGGGTAGTTGGCTAGCGCCCAGTCGACAGCGTCCAAGATATCCTGTTGTGCGAGCCTTGATCCACAGGCTTCAGGCGTTTGGTTGATGCCACGAAAATTAGGCTGCAAGAAATACCAGCCACGATCGTATGCCCGACGCTGCAAGTCATCGTGCCTCTGCTCGAGCGTTGCGCTCCAACTATGTAGACTGACCACCAAAGGAACTTCTTCCTGCACCGGTGCAAGATCCATCGACTTTGCTGCTGGCGGTACAGTCAGATAAACTGGCTGGCGTGAATCATCCACCGAACTGACGACTTCGAATTCTTGGCGGATCGGTTGTCCGTGAAGGCGCAACCGCGCCAGATAGATCGATGTATTGGGATGCCCGCTTTCGCCGACTTCGTGGCTTGAGTACCACGATACGACCGCCTCGGTGTCACTGAGTGCGATAAATCCCGGGTAAGAGTTGTCTCCACCGCTGGGCAGCTCAGCAAACTCGGTCAGTTGGTCTTCTTCCAACCACATCAACTTCGTCTTGGGCCCGTTCTCTGTATTGCAACGCCCTCCAGTCACTAAACCGCCGGCCCATCGTGCGAGGAACGGCCCGCCGATGTACTCCGTTAAACCGCGGCGAAGCCAGTCTTGGTACGGCGGACTCGATTCAACTAACTGTGCATTGCCGCGTCCCCGACGTGAAACTCCTATGACCTTGCCGTCGGGCTCAAACAGAAACGCAGTTTCATCTCCGCTGGTTTCTTGATAAAGTCCTGCAGTGCTGAATCTCAGACCGTCATCGCTTACCAGCATGGCCGATTCAACGACCGAATCTTCGCGATTCCTTGCGTCGAATCCTTGCTTGCGACGACCGCATAAATACATGCGACCGCCGTACGCTGCCGCTCGCCAAATATAGTGCCCGTACGTTCCCTCCAGCATCTTGGGTTGCGACCAGGAATCACCATCGCTGGTATAGATCGCGTATCCAAGATGGCGATTCAAGTCGTACTCACTCACTTCAGGACTCTTCGCCCCGCAGTACCAGGTGCCCGTGTAGACAAACAATCGCTCGCCAAGCACAGCGAAATGGGGATCGCGGACGTCTCGTAGCGCGACGCTAAAGCGAGTCGACTCAGTCCACGTGTCTAAATCGTCGCTTCTCAGTACAACAATTTCACTTGTCGGATGCACCATGTGGCCGTCGGGACAGGTCCGAAAAGTGAGCCAGTAGGATCCGTGGTACGAAACGAGATCGGTGAACGCATTGTGCTGACCATCATCAAAAACCTTGCGAACATTCAACACGTCGACATGGCGGTCAACTTGCCCAGCAGCCATCGATTGTCCATCGGCAGTACGGGCTGCGACTGACAGCATTAGCGCCACGAACACTAGCCTACCCAACGAGCGATGCGCGGCCCCAGCCTGAGAATCCGCGGTGGCAGGTGTAGATTCAACAATCACGTTGGACAACAAACTAATCCTCATTCTGAGTCACGTCGCCGGCTATGTTATCGACTCCCCGAGAGCGGCTTTCCGCACAACACCTACCGCCGGTCGCCTACGCTAGCCGCAGCAATCATACCGTCGGTGCCAGGCTGCTCGCAGACGTGCCAATCGACCATCGCATCAGCACGGCGAGGTCGATGCCAACGCTTATAATTCACGGAGGTATTGAAGCAGATTCGACAATTCCGATTCAGACACGTCTAGTTCAGTAAGCTTGTGGCGGCCGATTGCAAATACATCTTCCAGCCGTTTTGCCTGGCCGTTGTGCAGCAACACCGTTTCTCGCTGCCCCACGCCGCGTAGACTTGGCGGGTTGAATCGACGGGTGCCAACTTCATCCACCAGGCCAACGTCAAAGGAACGCTCGTGCGTCAGGTTCTCACTTTGATGGCAGCCGTTGCATCGGAGTCGCTCGAAAACTTCCCTACCCTCCAGCCCCGATGCAGAATACCGCTCGGTCGCCCGTTTGGCGGCCCGTTGATCAGGGGCGAGCACTGCCAAATGTCGAGGTGGCGGAGCTGGCAAACTCCTCACATAGCTCGCTATCGCCAGTACATGCTCCTCCTGAACAGAGTGGTCACTGGCCATCGTTGACTTGATCGAGTGCCGAACCTGATCCTCTAAAGTCGATTGGGTGCCGTTCCATCCGTATGGTGCGGTTTCGGCCTGTCCCAGCAAACTAAGCACTCGCTTTGGCGTTCCTTGGTGACCGTCTGTTAAGTTGTCGTTCAGTTTGCCGTTAGCGTGTCCGCGGCTGTGACAACTTTCGCAACTCATCCATCCATCATGCGACAACCGCGAATCGTGAAACAACTGCTCTCCGCGTTCTTCCATCGTCGGCGAGCGCACCGCCCCCAATTCGATCTGTCGACTCTTGCCGACTGTACGATCAACGACCGTCAGCGAATCACCAAACTGATTGAGAACATAGACCTGCGTTTCATCATCAGACAGAGTGCAGGCGACCGGATAAAGACCAGTCGCGTAGTAGTCAAACTCAAACGGCTTGCCTGTCTGGATCGCCAACTTGCTAGAGCCCCCCAATGTTACCACCAACCGTTCATCGCTGGTCGTAAGGAAATCAGTGGGCTGTCCGCCGCCCTGTCCTGTAAAACCTACTGGCATAAATTTATTGTGGTGGTAGATATCCAAAGAGTCGTCGTCCAGGGCGGTCTCGGAAATCGTCCGGAGGCTATTGGTTAGCATTCCCCCCCAGGTAATCTCGCCCCGTACCGCAGGTATGAACTCATTAAGGAGCTGGTGAGCATACGTTAATCGACCACTCTCCTCATCGTAGTGCATCGATTTGATATTGTGATCAAACAATTCGGCCTGTCGGCGAAGGACAAGCTCTTGCCGATCAATCATTCCCAAATGGCCGCCAAACGCCCCGGCGACAAAAACCTCATTACGGTCGGCGGCCAGCGTCAACACTCCCGGAGACCAATTCAAGTCTATCTTCGATTGCAGCGCAATATCGCTTGAGCACTCGAATGCTCCTGGGATCTCCCAGGTGTAGATTTTCCGGGCCCAAATGCTACTGGCCAGGAGATGCTTCTCTTCGCCGTCCCAAAGCAAATCAGCTATCGAGCCCGGTGCGTTCAGCGAAAAGACCTCTTCGAGCTCAGCAGCGTGCCCGTCACCACTGTCTTCAAAGCGAAGACCAAGGACACACTCCGTCGCATTGTCTCCAGCGGCCCAAAGTCCATCATCAAGGGCGATTAAACACTCAAATTGTCGGCTAGATGGACCGAATACGCGTGCGATGTCGCCTGAGACTGGATCGACCCGCAAGATCTCACCTGTCAACTTGGTTGCAACCAGCAGACTCCCATCGGCAGTGGGAACCATACAGGTCGGCTGACGGTATTCGCCGTTTGGATCGTAGTCAGGAAGATGGACGAAATCGCGACTCTGATCAGACCGATAGCGCGTTGCCTCTGCAGCCGCAAATGAACCCTCCGCGGGCCTCGTCTCCGCAGGTTCATCCGACGTGCCGTAACGTTCTGATGAGTAGTAGGCTCGCTTGGAACTACGCAGATCGGATTCTTGGGAGGCGTATGGAGATTGCGAACATGCAATGCCTGCCGTACAGGCAATTGCACCGACAATGGCGGTGCGCACAGCCATTCGAGTGAACTTGTTCCACACTGAAGCAACTCCGCTGCTGATTCGATGTCGTTTTGAAACCGTCTCCTATTGTAGCACGAGCGACGGTGAGCCAGCGCGCGGCGGAGTTCGCGACGGTGACGGCCTAAGTCGTTGTCACGTGAGAAAGACGGCTACTTTGTCACGCACCCACAC
>DNPC01000655.1 GCA_003501565.1 Planctomycetaceae bacterium
AACAGATTAATGCGACGTCAATCGGCGGGTTCATCCCCTCCCCGGAAGCTCGTTCCTCACTTCCGACCCTCCAGTACGGAGGATGACGACGTTCGCCCTCCCAAGAGACGGTTGGAATCTTTCCACGCCACTACGGATTCGTGAACTGTTGAGTGGCAAACCAGTTTGCTTCGATCTGGGCGTATCCGTCCATGCGCGTCCCCGCCTAATGCTACAATCGCACCAATCAAAGAAGACATCTGCATGCGAGGACCGCAATGACGCGCGAACAAGATTCTGCCGCAACGCCCACGCCAGCCGGCCGAGTGCTCTCTTTGGATATCCTGCGCGGTATCACGATTGCAGGAATGATTGTTGTCAATGATCCCGGTAGTTGGTCACACGTGTACCCGCCTGCACTGCATGCTGACTGGCACGGAGCGACACCAACGGATTTGGTTTTTCCATTCTTTTTATTCATCGTCGGTGTCTCCATCACGCTTTCGATGGGCCGCCGGAAAGAAGATGGGCATTCGATCGCACGGATGGCCGGAAAAGTTGTTTTGAGGACTATTGTGATCTTTGCGATCGGTATTTTCTTGACGCTATTCCCTAGCTTCAACTTCGGTGAGATTCGCTACCCGGGTGTTTTGCAACGCATTGCACTTGTCTACGGAGCCTGTGGACTGATCTTTCTTTCGACGGGCCCAAGAACCCAAGTGATTCTGGCTTCGGTGCTGCTGATTGGTTACTGCGCCGCAATGCAATTGGTGCCCGTGCCTGTTGACGACACGATTCGGGGGGCTTTTCAAACCAGACATGTCCAGGCCCAGGCGGGCAAAATCAGGGTTGATCCCGTCTCCCTGAGAGTCGACACGGATTCGCGTCCTGAGTACATCGAAGCCAATTTACAACCTGGCATCAACCTAGCTGCTTGGGTCGATCGGAATTTTGTACCAGGGCGACTTTGGCAAAAGACTTGGGATCCGGAAGGCCTGTTAAGCACCTTGCCTGCGATTGCGCATGGGATCATCGGGATGTTGATCGGCACCTGGCTCCGCTTCCGTCCAGCTCCCCATGACAAGTGCATACATCTGCTGGCTGCTGGCTTCGGCATGTTGCTGGCCGGAGTCGTTTGGAGTTGGTCGTTTCCGCTAAACAAGAATCTGTGGTCAAGTTCCTTTGTGTTGTATTCCTGCGGCCTGGCCTCCTTGTCGCTCGGTTTCTTGTTTTGGATCGTCGACATTCACAAGAAAACACAATGGGCCTACCCCTTTAAGGTTTTCGGTGCCAACGCAATCGCGGCATTTGTGCTCGCCAGCCTACTTGCGCGGGTTTTCAGTTGGCCGATTGGCGAGTGGGAGCTCAAGCCGTGGTTTATGGACACGTTTTCCGCCATCATGCCGCTTAAGGCCGCATCGCTTGCCTACGCCCTAATCTTTACCGCGGTGATCTATCTAATTGTCTGGCGGATGTACAAAGCGAAGATCTTCATTCGTGTGTGAGGTAGGGCTCATAGCAGGCGGGAAAAAGCTCGCTTTCCACGCTGTAATGGGCTGCCGATTAAAGTAAACTGCCGATCAACGGAGAGCGGTTTCAATCAGAGCAATTACAGGGCACCCGAGTATGAGCCAGGCGCAGGCCGAATTACCTAAGATCGAAGACACCCGCTTTTTCGGTCACCCGATGGGTTTGGCCATTCTGTTTTTCGCCGAAATGTGGGAGCGGTTCTCCTACTACGGCATGCGTGCACTACTGATCTTCTACCTGACTCAGCACTGGCTATTCTCGGATGAACAGGGCAACGGAATTTACGGCGCTTACACAGCGCTGGTGTACATCACGCCGGTGCTCGGCGGGTATCTGGCGGACCGATACTTAGGTCAGCGGAAGGCGGTGATGTTCGGTGCCATCATGCTGACGTTCGGTCACTTTCTGATGGCATTTGAAGGCAGTGGAGGTCAAGATGACCCGATGATGAATGTGTTCTGGCTTGCGCTGGCATTCATTATTGTTGGGACCGGCTTTTTGAAAGCGAATATCTCCGTCATCGTGGGGCAGCTTTACCCCAGAACCGATATTCGCCGCGATGGTGCCTATACCATTTTTTACATGGGGATCAACCTGGGGGCTGCCACCGGTGCACTCGCCTGTGGTTATCTGGGGCAGTCTGAAGACTGGGGGTGGAGTTGGGGGTTTGGTGCCGCTGGCGTAGGAATGCTACTCGGTCTAATCGTATTTGGCCTTGGGAAGCCGCTCTTGCACGGGCGTGGCGAACCACCTAAGCCAGAAGAACTTGCCAAGCCGGTCGCTGGTCTGAAGCTTGAGTATTTGTTGTACGCCCTGGGCGTCGCGACGGTCGTGATCTGTTGGGCGCTGATTCAGTTTCAAGCGGTCGTTGGTATCTTGCTCGGACTGGCTGGCCTGGCATTAATGGCGTACGTCATCCTGACAGCAGTCATCAAGCTCCCGTCGGAGGATCGTGACCGTATCTTCGCAGCCTTGTTTTTGATCTGTGGGTCAATACTCTTCTGGGCCTTGTTTGAGCAGACCGGTTCTTCGCTGAACCTTTTGACAGACCGAATGGTTGATCGGAACATCTTAGGGACGGAAGTCAAGGCTTCCATGTTCCAGTCCATCAACGCTATCTACATCGTGCTCCTGGCACCCTTCGTAGCTTACTTGTGGACGTGGCTCGGACGCCGCAAGATGGAACCATCCGCTCCAGCAAAATTTGGACTCGGCATGATCCAACTTGGTGCAGGCTTTCTGGTGCTCGTCTGGGGATTGGTCGGCGCCGGCACGGGGGCAGAACTCACTCCAGTTATCTTTATCTTCCTGATTTATCTGTTGCACACGACCGGTGAACTATGCCTTTCGCCGGTGGGATTGAGTGCCATGAATCGCCTCGCACCCGCCAGCATGGCTTCGCTGATCATGGCAACCTGGTTCTTCGCAACGGCCGCTGGAAACTTCACCGCCGGACAGATTGCCTCTGCAGTCGGCAGCCCAGAAACCAAGTCTTCGGGGGATACTGCTGCGGAGGTGGAAGATGCCGATGCAGAAGCCTCAGTTTCACCTGCCTCGGAAGCAACCCCTGTGGATGCGGAAGTCGTTACGTTGGCCCAATCCGGCAGTGAGATGGTTGGCAACGAGGAAGCTGAAACTAGCGGAGAGGAGGAAGCTAAGGACGGTGGAGAGGAGGGAGGGGAAAGCGATAGCGGTATGGTTCCAGGCACCGAAGAAGCGAAAGAGTACACGGCGGCTGTCGTTGGTATTTACCGAACGATTGGGTGGATAGCCGTGATCGTCGGCATTGTCATCATCGCGCTTTCACCGGTCATTAAGATGTTGATGCACCTAGATACGCTAAAAGACTCCGAAGAAGAAGCTGTTGCCTGATGTCTCCCGCTTGCGAAGCGATCAGAGGGCACTACGCGAAAAACGGAGCTAACAGGCTCCGCAGAGCTAGCAGCGTCAGGAATGCATAGGTGATAGGCTTAAGTCGCTGATTACCCAGTTTGCTTCCCAGGTGCGTCCCGATGTTTGCGGCCAGCAAGACTGTTGGTATCGACAGCAACGCGGTACCGGCTGCCTCCAGCACACGCTCGCCAAATCTTGAATACAACAGAACCATCTGCGGCAGGTAGTTTGAGATGAACATTGAGAAGAGAAACGCTCTGGCGTGGTCAGCCGAATAGCGCTGACCATGTACCCACAACACCATTGGTGGGCCACTGGTCCCAGAGAGCCCTTG
>DNPC01000724.1 GCA_003501565.1 Planctomycetaceae bacterium
ACTCGCTCCGTCCTGCGACTGCTTCCAGTTTCGCGAGCGGCTGGACACGTTAGGTCACCGACTTTGGAGTTCCCAAAATTTCTAGCTTTTGTCGCCTGATCGGCGGCTAGTCATCATCACGCAACTTCGGGCGGATTGCGGATTTAGGGTTGGATGGCTACATTGATAACGAGCTTTTCAGCCTCCTTTGATATCCGTGGGTTCCCAGCAGTTTCTGCTGAGTTAGCCGGATTGAGACCGAGGGTTGTGCTGAAAACCACCTGAGAATCTCGGTTGAGCAAAGGCATTTTGCATGTTCCAACTGGATTCTTCCTAACACGAGAAGCTGACGCGAGCTGGCACGAAAATAGTCAGTCGGTCCACTTCCCACTCGTTACTGCCAACTTCGTTTCACGTTTCTTCCTCTTACACGCACTCCTCTTCGGTAACTCGCCACGACTCGTATCCCTCACGCCTCGTACTCCTCCTTGGCTTCCCCATGACTCGGCTCCAATCCAAAACCGTTTGGATGTTGGTAGCGTTGGCGATCCGCCTGCTACTTGCACTCGGCCTGCAGTCCAAGGCACGGGCTATCGCTCAAGAAGATCATTTGCTGCTGAGACTTCGACAGTTCTTTCAGCAGACTTTGATGCACCGCATTCCTGTCCAGTCACAACGACAGTTGCTGGCATGGATCTCAACGGTGCCGCGATGGATGCCTCCCGCTGGGGCAGGTCGCGCGACCTGGCGAAGAGACTTGTGTGCGGCCTACGCTTGTCAATCAAGTGCATTGGCGCACTTACCGCAACGAGACTCGCGTCGACCAGGCTTCCCATCAGGGAAAGCGATGGACACCGGGCAGCGATCGATACTAGATTGCGATTGGCCCGGTTCGCGAAGGTTGTTTGAAGATTCACTAACGAAACCGTAACCGACTGGGTAGTTGGCCGACTTTCGAGCTGGCGGTGCATAACTATACACTGCAACGAAAGGCGACCTAACAGTGAAGATGGATGCAATAGCCTCTGGGCAAGTCATGAGCTTGCCTGATTGGCTTGGGCCAATTCTTGGTGTCGGCGCACGGGATATGGCCGACTCTACACTATTCTCGAACCCGGTCCTGCTTGCCCAAGGCGACTTAACACCGGTTCTAGCGGCGGTGATAGGTCTGGTGATTGGAGCATCTCTGATCTTCGGAATGAACTACCTGCTGGGTCGCAACCTTGCCAGCCAAAAAGCCGAGGTCATCGCCAAGGCAGAGACCGAAGCGGCCAATCTTCTAAAGGCTGCTGAGCTGGAAGCCAAAGAAAAAGCGATTTCTCAGAAGCAAAAGTTGGAGCAAGAGGTTAACAAGCTGCGTGAACAAGTGCGCAAACGCGAGTCGACGCTCGAACGCCGCGAAGAAACTCTGCAACAGAGCGCTCAAGACATTCGCAAGCAGGAGAAAATGGTTGAAACCAACCAACGCCGACTGACAGAGAAGATTCAGGAAACCACCAAACACAGTGAAGAAGCCAAACGTTTGGTTCAAAAGCAGACGTCGCAGCTTCAAGATCTTAGCGGGCTAAGCCGAGAGGCAGCGAGTGAAAGACTCATGAAGCTGCTCGAAGATGAGCTCGAGTCAGAAGTCGGAAAGAAAATCCTGAAGCATCAGCGACGCCTAGAAGAAGTCGCCGAGCAAAAATCACAAGAGATAATTCTGACTGCCATGCAGCGGATCGCCGCTAGTCACACAGCGGAAAGCACGACCAGTACGGTTGACATTCCTAACGATGAAATGAAGGGCCGTGTTATCGGTCGCGAAGGCAGGAACATCCGCGCGTTTGAAAAAGCAACCGGCATCGATGTCATTATTGATGACACGCCAGGTGTGGTGATCGTTAGTGGTTTCGATCCGGTGCGCCGCGAAGTTGCTCGCCAAGCACTCGACACGCTGATTACCGACGGGAGGATTCACCCCTCGCGCATCGAAGAGGTAGTCGCAGAGACGGAAAAGAGTCTCGAGAAGTTCATTATGCGGAAAGGCCGCGAAGCGGCTGAAGAGGTCAACATTGGTGGCTTGCACGACAAGATTGTCTACATGCTCGGACGATTGCATTTCCGGACAAGCTTTAGTCAAAACGTTCTGCGCCACAGCGTCGAAGTGGCTTTTCTTTCCGGCCTGATGGCGGAGATGACGGGGCTCGACCCCGACTTGGCTCGGCGCAGCGGTTTGTTGCACGACATTGGCAAAGCCGCAGATCACGAACTCGAAGGCGGGCACCCAAAGATCGGTGCTGATCTACTCAAACGACACGGCGAAAACGAAACCGTGGTTCATGCCGCATTGGGGCACCACGATCAACTTACGAGCGACTACCCTTACACGCTGCTGGTTGCCACCGGCGATGCGTGTAGTGCCTCACGGCCAGGAGCGCGGCGAGAGAGCCTCGAACGTTACATCAAACGGATGGAAGAACTGGAATCGATTGCCAAAGGGTTCGGCGGCGTTGAGCAGGCGTTTGCGATCCAGGCCGGGCGTGAACTACGCGTGATCGTAAGTGCTTCGGAAACGGATGATGCCAAAGCGGCAAAGGTCTGTCGCGAGATCGCCAAGGCGTTTGAGCAACAGTTGACTTACCCCGGAGAAATCAAAGTCACTGTGGTTCGTGAGTCCCGCTTTATCGAGGTAGCCCGTTGACATCCATTCGCGCCTCAGGCTCGCCGGATGCATTTCAACTTGAACTTCCTCCGCTATCGTCATCCCTCCTGCGTGTGGTCATGGTTGGCGATGTGGTTGGTAAACCAGGAATGCAGATTGCCACGGCAGCCGTGCAATATCTACGAAATGTCGTTAAAGCGGATGCGATCGTCGTCAACGCTGAAAACGCCGCCGACGGCTCAGGCCTGCGCCTTAAGGACTATCGAAAGCTCATCGATGCGAGCGTTGATGCGATCACACTGGGTGACCACGTGTTTCGCAAACGCGAAATTATGTCCGTCTTGGACAGCGAATCCAACATCGTCCGCCCCGCGAATCTCGCTTCAGCGGCGCCAGGAAAGGGTCTGGCCATTATCAAGATCGGTGCCAACGAAACCATTGCGGTAATGTCAGCACTGGGGCGTGTGTTCATGAACCCGATCGATTGCCCATTCCGCGCCCTGGATGAATGTCTCAAACAAGCCACTGGAACGAAGATCCGCTTGGTTGATTTTCATGCCGAAGCTACCAGCGATATGCAGCTGATGGGGCGTTACCTAGACGGTCGCGTGACGGCCGTGCTTGGCACTCACACCCATGTACCAACCGCTGATGAATGTGTACTACCAGGTGGGACCGGCTTTCAATGCGACGTGGGAATGACCGGACCGCACGAGAGTATTCTTGGTCGGAAAATCGATGCCGTCCGAGAGGCAGTTATCAACGCCGTGCCAACGCAATTCCAAGTCGCTACACAGGACGTACGGCTTAGTGCCACCTGGTTCGACGCGGACCGGCAGAACGGCAAATGCAAGCAAATCGGTCGCGTCCAGATCAGCGGAGACACGATCGAGGCGTACAACACTGCAACGCATCAGCGCGTCTAAGTGTTCATCTCAACCGTAAGAATGGAGCCCAGCTGCTTTGGCGAGCAGCTGGTCTGAGTGTCCGGCGGATCAACGATCGGGCTGAGTCTATCGTTAAGGCCGGTGGACCTGCTAGGCGCGCTTACGTCGGCACAACCGTAACCAGCACTGCTTTTTCGCTTGTCTGTGTTTCAAAGCGGATAGGCAGGAACGCTTCAAGCACACTCTGATGCGTCTGGCAATGTGCGGTCCATCGATAAACCTGTAGTTGTGATGCATCTCCGCTAGCTGCGGCTAGCGCTGCTGGCAGCATCAGTTGGTCGGCGAGGTGTTCACCGATCGGAGCAGGACTACCAAAGAACGCTCGCAGTTTGTTCGTCGCCGCACGAGCAACACGTTCCGCTTTGGTTCCCAGTCGCCCAGGCTCACTGACTAGTTCAAAGCAGTTTTCATATTCGGCGGAAAGGATGACGCAGTTGCCGGGACCACTCGACTCAGCCTGGACAATTTCCACATCCTCGATGTCTAAATTCATCCGCCTAGCAATTACCTTCGCTTCGCGGGATGCAATCAGGCTGTCCAGTTGTGAAATCAATACGCTTGCTCGAACATGGGGTTTTCCTAACCGATCGATCCACTGGACTCCTTTAAGCTCAGTCAAGGGACTAATCTCTGCGATGATCAGTCCGCCTCCGGCTGGCGCGAATCCATATCGATCGCACTCGACGCTCAAATGCATTCCAAAGCGGGCTACTGCGGGCGCGTAAACCTTCTGCAAGAAATCCGTGCAAGGTGCGAGCGGATTATGCGTACCGCCTTCTACTTGGATACGGCTATGCTCGTGACAATTTGCCAACGCGGGAAAAACGGTTTGGAGTACCAAGCTCGTGCTTCCAGCCAAGCCCACGCGAAAGCGATAGTCTCCCGGTGAGACTGGGCCAGGTTCAAACGTAAGCTGGGCAGAGCCTAGCTCATCACCGGTAACCTTTGCATCACAGACCTGCTGGGCCGCCCGAACGCAGGCTAGGTGTTGGCGCATCAATCCCGGTTTCTTTCTTCCGGCGCGGATATTGACCAGTTCAACAGCGCGGCCCGTCATCATGCTAAGCGCAAGTGACGTTCGCAAGACTTGCCCGCCACCCTCACCCAAAGCGCCGTCGATTTGAACAGATTCCGTGAGGTCAGTTTTCATACCGATCAATTGCCTACAAAAGTGGTGATCGCGACCAGCGTATCTAGCCGGATTTGCAAAGGCTCAAGATTTCCCGAGGCCCCCGAACTGCGGAGGTCCACAGAATCTGGGGCCAAAAATTCTGAGGCCCACAGATTCGGAGGAGCCGCCGCTTAGCGATGTCGGCCATCGGTCCGCGCGGGAGGCAACGCAGCCCGTCGGTATCTCGTTGAGCCTCACTAAATCGTTGGAAATCGGACAGCAGGCACTAGTCGTCCGCTTTGCTACCATCTTTGATAACAAAACGAGCCTTCAATCGAGCCACTTCGCTGGCAAGTTCGGCTTCCTTAACACTCCGAAGCACTTCATTGAAATCCTTGTAAGCGGCGGGCGCTTCGTCCCGCGGGTATTGCCGACAATTGCTCAGGATATCAAGCTGTTCTAGCTCGCTATCGATCACAGCCTGGTCCAGTGAACGGATCGCTTGCTTGCGCCCCATGATACGCCCGGCACCATGGTTGACACTATAACATGACTTTTCAGCGCCAGGATCTGCGACCATCACCGCTGAACCATCACGCGGGTTTCCAGGTAACAAGATCGGGTGCCCCGACATTGCAAATGGCGTATCGGCCAGCGCCGGGTGTCCACCCGGGAACGCTCGTGTCGCCCCCTTTCTGTGCACCCAAGCTCGTTTTCCATCGACCACCTCGCGGCGAGCAATGTTGTGACTGATAAAGTAAACCAGCTCCCCCTTAGCTCCTGGAAACACCTCTTGGAATGCTTCCAGAACCAGAGCATTGATCAGGAGATGGTTGACGGTCGCAAAGTTCGCGCCCAGCGACATATCGTCAATATAAGCGTTGGCCTCGGGCGTACCCAACGGCGCATAGACGAGTTCACGGTCACCGCCTGGCAATGGGATATCCCAGCTTTTGAATTTGCCTTGCAATGACTTAAACTGCCCCGATGCAAGCTTATGCCCAAGTCCACGCGATCCACAGTGTGACAGGAATGCCAGCTTTCCGTCCTGAAGTCCGAACGTATCCGCGATCGATTTCGCCCGATCGTCACCACCGACCTCGACGACTTCACACTCGCCAAAGTGATTGCCACCTCCGTAGGATCCTAGCTGTGCGACTTTCTGCGAGAAGTTATCCATCCAGCGTTGCTCAAGCAGCCAATCAAGGCGGCTCGCAAGTGCTTCTCGGGTTCCATCGTGCCCTGTGTGATACGCATCTTCGCAGCGCACGGCCCAGTGTTCGGGAATTCCGAGCTGCTGGCAAACGGATTCACTGGCACCTTCGACGATTGCTTGAGCTCCGATCGTTCGGCTGATCGGGCGTCCCTTGGGTACCGAACGTTGCCCTCGGCCAGTTCCCGTAGGCGTTCGTTGGCAGATCGCCGAGATCAGTTCACGACGGACGTGGCGATCGATCACCTCCTCCTCCGGAATGTCCAACTGGAGCAGACTCATCGAACACTTGAT
>DNPC01000743.1 GCA_003501565.1 Planctomycetaceae bacterium
CTCGGGGCTCGCGTAGCGGTGAGTGGGTATCCGACGATGACGTTCAAGAGCGTACCGAAAGACTAGACGTCTCGTCATGGCAGATCAACGGTATGCATCAGTCCAAATGGCGTTCCGTCAGCACCGCCCAGCTGCATGGGGAAAAGGTACAGACTGTCTTTGACATTCCCGGTGCCCAACCCTTGGCGGGTGACTTTGATGGCGATGGTGAAGATGAGCTCGCACTCTTCCTGGACGGCGAATGGTTCATTGACGCCAACGGAAACGGCGTATGGGATGAAAGTGACATTTGGCTGAAGTTGGGCACGATAGGCGATCAACCGGTCGTGGGTGACTGGGACAAAGATGGAAAAGACGATGTTGGCATCTTTGGAAAGCGCTGGCTTGGCGACGAACGCGCAATTCTGGCGGAACCAGGCTTACCGGATCCGGAAAATCTCGTCCGTGGCCCATTCAAAAATGTACCGCCGTTGCCCGAGGATGCGCCACATGAACCACGTGTGATGAAGCGTGCCAAGAACGAAGAGGCACGGGCACATGTCATTGATCACGTCTTTGAATTCGGTGACGAAGAAGACGTGGCCGTCAGCGGTGACTTTAACGGTGACGGAATTGCCACAGTCGGTGTGTACCGAGGTGGTAAGTGGGTGCTGGACATCAATGGCGATGGTCATACAACCGAGTCAGCCGGTCACAAAACGTTTGGGCAACCCGGCGATATACCGCTTGTCGGTGACTTTGACCGTGATGGCTATGACGAACTCGCGATCCAGCGTGGTAACAAGGTGATCGTCGATTCCAACGGAAACGGGCGCGTTGATGCCACCGATCAGGTCTTCGAGCTCAACTCCACGGATGGCACGGTCATCGTCGGCGATTTTGACGGCGATGGTTACGATGAACCACTGCTGCACCAAAACGCAGAACAACAACGCACGCTGAGCGCCTCACGTCGGTAGCGAATTCCATTTTGGATCCCCCCAGACGCAGCACGCGCAGCCAGCCGTCTCACGACTCACGTGAGTTGCGGATGCAGTAGAGCTGCTTCTCGGTGCGTAGGATCAGGCGATCGCCAGATATTGCAGGTGTCGCCATTGAGAAGTCATCGAGTGAATTCGTGCCGAGTAGCTTGTACTCTGCACCAGCCTCCAAAACGAAGGTATCCCCTTGTTCACTCAGGCAGAATACCTTTCCGTTGTAGGCCCAGGGCGAAGCGGTCATTGTCGGGCTGTTCGTTCCTATTCGCTTCTTAAACACTTGCTTTCCAGTTGCTGCGTCTAACTTGGTGATGATCCCCTTATCGTCCAAAACATAGATGCCTTCTTTGTAAGCTAGCGGGGTGGGTATGTAGGTACCCGTTCTGGGTGCAACCCAGGCAATAAACTCTTGATCGGTTGCATCTCGACCCAGCTTCATTTCTCCGGTAGCGCCAGGCTTGATCGCGACCATAGAGCTGCCTTTTCCGCCATTCAAAATCAGGTTCCCCTGGTACGCAAAAGAGCTGGCGGCAGGTGCGATACTGATACCTGAAAGCCGCCATAGTTCCTCTCCATCGATACTATAGCTAACGGCAGCACCGGGTTGAGCGGTTACGATCTCGGTCCTAACACTATTCTTCCAAATGTAGGGAGTTACCCAAGCCGACTTAGGAGCAGGACCGCGTTCACTCTTGACATTTGCAGTTCGATCCGTCCGCCAAACCTGACTTCCATCAGACGTATTGAAGGCGGCGATGAAGGCACTCTCCTCGTTGTCGTGAACGATGATAATGTGCTCATCATGGAGCACCGGTGAGCTCCCTGTGCCGAAATCAAGATAGATCGGATAAGATTCGAGCTCGCGAGTCCAAACTACTTGTCCAGTAAAGTCGTAGGCGAAGATGCCTAGATTTGCGACGTATACGTAAACGTTCTTGCCATCCGTTACCGGAGTTTCAGAAACGTAACTGTTCTTTCGGTGCCTCCCGCTTGCCGGAGGTCCTGAGTGGAATTCCTTTTGCCAGCGGGTTTCTCCGGAATGGAGATCAAGGCAATACAGCCAGTAATGAACATTCACCTCCGACGGCAACTCAATATCGCGAGCCTGAACGCGTTTCATGATCTCTTCGCCGGACAATCCCTGTTTACTCAATTCCGCCACGTACTCGTTGCTGTATTCGGTACCAGCCTGTGGCGGCTTGGACTCTCCATCGGTGACTACCGTAGTAACGAAGATGGAATCGCCTGATACGACTGGCGACGACCAGCCGCGGCCGGGAAGCGGAGCCTTCCATTCGATATTCTGCTTGAGCCCCCATTGATCAGGCAGCAACGAATTCTCCGCAACAGGATTCGCCTCAGCTCCGCGGAACTGTGGCCAATCGACTTGCGCGTGTGAGTGCGTTACCAAAAGCAGGCTGGCGAGCCAGAAAAAGGTCTTCCGGAAGTCATTCATCTTCAGTCCTTTGTCGTTTGAAAGGGCAGATTAGAGCCCGAAGCAGCATATCGTAGAGTATCAAAAACTAGAGGAGCCAATCCCTGCGTAGTAACCACGACGCCAGAAATTCCCTCTCGGATAGCAATCCGTTGTTCGCGGACGAAAGGACTCTACCCCAGCACCTTCCGGGTCCGCGCGCTAACACGATAGAACGCAGGTTCTTCTCCCGGCTGGGGAGTACCGAGCTTGAGACTGACTAACCAATACGGTTCGGCCGGCACGTTCGCTTGGACCATCTGCTTGATCGTCTCTTTGTCTTCAACACCGGTTTGGCTGTAAAGCTTTGCGTGAAAATCCTGTTCGCGTTTTACCCGTTCTGAGTCACAATACACAGCCGAACAACGCGTGCCCGGAGGTATGCTGCCCAAGTGTTCGATTACGATCATGATCGCCGATTTTTGATCAAGCTCTTGCTTGGACATAGCAACCTGTTGCGGGAAGGTGTTCTCGTGTGCAAACTTGCCGCAACGAAAACGATGCAACTAGCCTGTTGGTTATGACGCGTAGTAGTACAGGCCGGTAAAAAACTGCATTGACGGGTTGGCACTCACTTGGAAACCTGCTCGGCCTCCGGTTGGTCTGCGTTACGGCGACGCGCTTTACTATACATGTAACCGACCATGGCTGCGTTGATTGCCGCAAACATAAGATACTCGTTACCGTAGTTCAGGCACCAGAGTGCAAGAAAGAAGACTGAATGCAGAGCGAAAAATACCAATAACAGGGAAGTGACTCGCTTGGCTTTGGCCCGCCGCTGGGATGTATCAGCGAACTGCTGTCGGAACTTCGACCATCCCACCTGCTTACCTTCTGGTAACTCGGTTCGGAGGAAGGTAATCAACTTTTCCCGTGCTTCAGGACGGAAGTTTCCGAGATCGACGCTGATCTTGCCATCGGCCCCAGATAGCCGCACGCTGCCCCGCCCTGGAAACCTTCGCCATGTTGCCTGGTCGACCGTCCGGAGCGCTATAGTCTTGTTGAATAGTATCCCCTGTTGTTTCAGGGAATCTATTGAGACGAACAGGCGGTAGCGAATGTCATAGGCTATTAACCAACAACCAAGGAGGACCCAGCACGACCAAAACACACCGGATATTGTTGCAGCCAAGATCGGCCGCGAAAACGAGCCATCGACATTGAAGTAGGCAACATACACCGACCACCCGCCAAAGACTGAGAACAACAACACGCAAGCTATGCCGACGTATTTGAACTTGGGCGCCAGGCGGTACACGGTCGCTTGCGGTTCGATCTTTTCTGCTGCTAGTCTCGACACAACTGGTTTCCCGGCTAGCGAACGTTCGTATACCTTGAGTAATCGCGACAATCGCCCCACTGGTGAGTTATTGGCCCGACTCTGTTTGTTGCTAGGCGCACAAGCACGCGGGACGATGTGTTGGGAAGGGCTACCCACCAGATGTGCGGCGAAAGGCTACCCACCAGATGTGTTGGGAAGGGCTTCCCACCAGATATCTTGGGGAAGGCTACCCACCAGATATCTTGCGAAGGGTTACCCACCACTTGGACTATGCAGGTTTGGTGATAGGTTGATGCTTATGCAAATGGCGGCACAGCGACCTAGACACTGGTAGAAGAATCAACAAAGCATGAGAATCGTATCGTTGCTTCCAAGTGCAACTGAGATCGTTTGCCAACTCGGGCTGGGTGAGCGGTTGGTTGGGGTTTCACATGAATGTGACTACCCTCCAGAGGTGCGGAACTTGCCTTCTGTGACGGACTCGAAAATTCCTAGCGATGCCCCCAGTGGAGAGATTGATCGCC
>DNPC01000019.1 GCA_003501565.1 Planctomycetaceae bacterium
GAGACGGTCTCGGGTCGCACTGTGCTGCGTAGGTTGAATCGTCGCGAATATGAAAACACCGTTCGGGACCTGTTGCATATCGATGCCGACCTAAGGAATCTTCTCCCGGAAGATACACCGATGCACGGATTTGATACCGTGGCGAACGGACTTCGTTTTTCTCAGTTGCAGATCGAGAGCTACCTGCATGCAGCTTCGGTTGCTGTAGACGACGCGTTGGACTTAAGAGAGCCACCTGAGCGATTGCTCCAGCAGATCTCGCTAAAGAATGAAAAAGAGTTCAGGGAGAACCTTGATACGCCCGAAGGTACGCTGCTTGACCCTGATTCGGGCGAGGAACATCGCGTGATCTTCCGAGAAACAGATGATGCCGTTGTCTTGTTCGCTCAATCGCTGGGTTCCGGAGGTGATCTTGTTCAACTACGAATTCCCGCGGACGGAAGATACCGCTTTCGCGTTGCTGGCTACGCAGTTGCCTCCAGCGGTGAACCAGTGGGACTGGAGATCTTCGCCCATCGATTTCAGGGCATGCGACCGATTGGATTCTTTCAGATGCCAGCGAAAGTCCCCCGAGTCGTTGAGTTTGAAGCCCTGCTGCGGGAAGGTGAGCGGATCAACCTGCAGCCTCACGCAACTGACTTTGATGAAGATGGCCGAAGTGTTTGGGAGGTTGGGGCCGCCCGTTACACTGGCCGCGGACTGGCGGTCCAATCTGTCCAATTGGAGGGTCCGCTCAACACTTGGCCTTTGCCAAGTCTGACGCGTTTGGTCGGGGAATTCGGCCTGAGGGAGCTTCCAGAGTCCGAGCGTGTCTGGCAGGACGAACGCCGGGTCGGCTACACGATTCAACCTAGTGATCCGGAAGCGGCGCTAGAAGAGATTCTGACAAGGTTTGCGACCCAATGTTTTCGTCGACCATTGGAACCTGGCGAAGCTAGCCCCTTCATTCGCTCGGCAAATAAGGCTTTGGCGGAGGAGCGTGGTTTCGCCGAATCACTGAAAATGGGCCTGCGAGCATTATTGGTGGCACCACAATTCCTACTGATTGATGAGCCCCCAGGACAACTGAATGCATTCGCAGTTGCTACACGTCTCTCTTATTTTCTGACCAGTTCGATGCCGGACGATGAGTTATTCGCCGCAGCACGCGACGGCAGCATCCTGACCAAAAGCGAGCTGCACAAACAAACCGAACGCTTGCTATCGTCTCGGTCTGGCGAGCGTTTCATTCGCGACTTTACAGGGCAGTGGTTGGACTTGAGTCGAATAGACGCAACATCACCGGACCTTCGGCTTTATCCCGAGTTTGATCCGGTGTTGCAGCGGTCAATGGTCGCGGAATCCGAAGCATTCTTTCGGGAATTGGTCACTCACGATCTAGACGTTAGTAACATCATCGATTCGGACTTCCTGATGCTCAACCGCACGATGGCCAAACACTACGGCATCTCGGGAGTTGACTCAGAGGAGTTTCGAAGAATTGCAATTCCTGACAACAATCCAAGAGGCGGAGTTCTGACGCAGGCATCTGTTTTGAAAGTGACGGCTAACGGCACTGTTACGTCACCGGTTATGCGAGGCGCGTGGATTCTTTCGAAAATCCTACGCCGGCCAACACGTCCACCACCACCGAATGTTGGGTCAGTCGAGCCAGATACACGCGGTGCACAAACGATACGGGATTTGCTTTCCAAACACCGTGACTCAGATTCCTGTGCGTCCTGCCATCAACATATCGATCCGCCGGGTTTCGCCCTGGAAAGCTTCGATGTCATCGGTGGCTGGCGCGATCGCTACCGAACGATTGGGGAGGGTGATCCTGTGGCAGCGAGAATCAACAACCGAGGCATCTGGGAATACCGACTTGGTCAGCCGGTAGACTCATCCGGTAGAACGTCGGACGGCTCTGCTTTCCGGAATATTCAGGAGTACAAGGACCTGCTGATGCAGCGTCGCGAATCGATTCATAGGGCAATGGCGGAGAGCCTTGCAGTCTATGCCACCGGAGCTGCAGTTCGGTTTTCAGATCGCAAAGCTATCGAGAGTATCGTTGAACGATCGACGGCGGCTGGAGGAGGCATGCGGACCTTGATTCATACCGTCATTCAGAGCCCTCTGTTTCTGAACAAATGACTTGTTGCGAAGTCAATCACAGACGAATAATCACGAGCTGTTTGTTGTATCCGAGTATACCTTCGCCGCTACTAAACGACCCAAACATCGATTGAATATCCCGATGAAACGCACGCTTAATAGAAGATCGCTTTCTCGCCGCCGATTCCTTTCGGGAGCGCGAGTTGCTGTGACCCTGCCCATTTTTTCGTCTCTCGCAAGCCAATCTGTGCTGGCAACCTCAGATCCCCAAACACCCAAACGCTTCGTCGCAATCTGCACCTCCCTCGGACTATACGGACCCTCGTTTTTTCCAAAGGGTGATGGGAAGGATTTTCGAAGCTCAACTTACCTTCAACCACTCGATGACTTGCGGGAAAAATTCACTGTATTTTCTGGTCTGTCGCATCCCGACCAATCGGGTGCCGAAGGACATTCTTCAGAGCAGACCTGGCTAACAGCGGCTCGTAATCCTGGATTGGGTGGATTCCGCAACACGATCTCTATCGACCAATTGATCGCTGAGCAGGTTGGCTTTCAGACTCGGTTCCCGTCGCTAACGATTGGAACAGACAGAAGCAGCCAATCGTATACGCGCAGTGGCGTGATGATTCCTGCCGAGGACCGGCCCTCAAAAGTTTTTTCAAAACTGTTCGTCTCGGGTACCACTCAGGACGTTGCTCGGCAGATGCAGGCGGTCCGAGACGGACAAAGTATTCTCGATACGGTTTCGGGTGAAGCGAAGCGATTGCGAACGCGCCTGAGTCGGAACGACCGACAAAAACTAGATGAGTACCTCGAAAGTGTGCGTAATACAGAACATCGACTTGTGTTGTCTGCTGAATGGGCATCCAAGCCGAAGCCGGAGGTGAATGTGCAACCACCTGATGACATTGAAAACGAGAGCGATATCGTGGGCAGAATGGAATTGATGCTCCAAATGATCCCCCTAGCCCTTCAAACGGACTCCACGCGTGCAATCACGCTGCTTGTTCAGGGACGCAACGATGTACCGCCGCTGGAAGGTGTTTCTGTAGACCATCACAACCTGTCGCATCATGGAAAAGGTGAAGACAAGATCGAACAACTTCGGCGAATTGAAACCGCTCAGATGCGGGCAATTGCAAATTTCTTGCGTTCGATGGACACTCGACAAGAACAGGGCCGTTCACTTCTAGACAACACAGTCACACTCTTCGGCAGCAACCTCGGAAATGCAAACTCACACGACACTCGCAATTTGCCAATCCTTGTCGCGGGAGGAGGCTATCGACACGGGCAGCACATCCGACTCGATTCTGAGAATAACACGCCACTGAGCAACCTGTTCGTCGATATGCTTCAAACCGTAGGGATTGAAACTGACCACTTCGGTTCCAGCATCGCTGCCGGCATACCTGGCTTCGAACGACCACACTAAACCGGGAGATTCTTCGCCTGCGCATTTCTCGCATGTTGCTTTAGCACGCGACGCCACCGATTGAAGTAGATATCGCTGAGTTCATAAGCATGCTGATCTATGTTGTGTGAAATCTAGTTCGATCGGATTTCACTTTGGCTGCAAGCGGTTAGCGATCTCCTGAAGTCGCAAGAATTGCTGATAGAAGAGCGGCAATGCTACGACGCTTTCGATGTAACCAAACACATACATAAGAATCGACAGAACCTGGCCCTGGGACGTCACGCCATTCTGGATGGTTACCACCACGGAGAACAGGAGAAGGGCGATCATCGTCAACCAGCTAATGGAAAAATTGGCCGTCTCGAGATCTGAAAGGCGAACGTTCCATTGCATGATTCGACGAAAGTGCAACCTAACAGCTGGGATAGCTTGATCCGCAATGACTTGCACGCTTCTTTCCGATTCGTCATTCGCTCCTTCATTCAACGCCAGCGTTCTGGGGCTTGTCCAAGCGTAGATAAAGATGATAAAGCAGGTTGCGATCAAACAAGCAACAAAAACATGAATCTGTAAGAGCCAAACCACGACCAATGTGCCCGCCAGTCCGATCAAACAATCAATGGTGGCGGGGAATGAGTTTTCCATGAACTCCACGAGCTCCTTGGCCATGTTGGTACGGGCCGTAGTGACCGATACATTCGATTTGCAGTTTCGCTGCTGAACGACAATTTGTTCAGCAGCCTTCGCATACATAACAGCATAGAGCCGCGTGTCATAAAGTCGTCGAGCTGCCCCTGTGATGACACTCAAACCGCCCAGCAAACCAAGTAGATACAGTCCGAAGTAAACCTGCTGAAGTAGTCCGTCAATTGCGACTCCAATGACCAGCGGAAACAGTAGCATCAATGCAGCTTCGAAACCAACAAGCATCCATGTGCCCAGGATTCGCCACCGAAACTGAGCGAACAGGCCCCGTAGGCTCACCGTGTCACTCTTGGTGCTGTCGCGTGACCCCAACTCTCTAGCCCTTTCATTTGCTTCAGATTGATCGCTGGCGATTACTTCTCATAGATCTCGATAGAACCCAGCATCATTTCCTGCCAAGTCTGTTCACCCCAAGTCACGCGGACGGTCGGATCGGGATTAAACGGGTTGTCTTCGGAGTTATCAAAGGTGGCCGTACATTCAATCCGGGAGCCTTTGGGAAGCAGTACGGGTTCCTTAAGCCAGTATGTCGATTGCCATTCGAAGTTGTAGCTGGGAACATTTAGCAACACCGATCTCTCACCGGACTTCTCGACCAGCTCATATCGGAATGCTTTGCCGCGGTAGTGCATATGAGGATTCATTGCGAGCAAGACGGTGTCTCTCGTGAAACGTTCTGTCTTTGCGTGTACAAGATGATCTGCAGCACCTGGCGGGATCGAAAACCAATAGTTGATAGCCGCTGTGCTAAGCACTTCGTGCTTGGGTGGTTGCTTAGCAAATTTCAGTCCCACCTTCGTACGATCGGTAGCTCGCTTACCTACGGGTGTGTAATGCATTTCGAACAATAGCCGCGCACCTTTTGGAATCCTTCTGGCATGTCCGCCGCGATGGACGAATGCGTTATCACCAGGCACATAGGAAACAAGATGTGGAAGACTGTCGATGGGAGAAAACAAATCGTTGAGTGTTCCGGTCGGACGTGCGTCATTGACCAGTTTGATGTCTACGCCGTCGGGGACGATATAGACGCTAGCGTGGTGAACAACGTCCGTTGCACCGGGTTGGACCTCTGCTGCAGTGACCCAGACTTCGCTTTCGAACGGCTCACCAGCCCAGACGTATTTGTAGGGGACACCGAGCTGAGGCGTCTCAGCGGGCACTTCGATGCTCTTGTCCATTTCGGCGACCAGATCGGGCTTTCCTATGCTCCAAGACTCCGAAAACTCGCGGGGTGCAGGTAATTTCTCGGGATCGCCTTGCTCGCGTCCGTCATCGATCCAGTCCAACAGCGTTGCATACTCTTCTTCCGTTAAGCTCCGGTCGTTCAAAAAATGCCCGTGCGGAGCGTCTGCGTGCCAAGGGGGCATCAGCCCGGAAGTGACAACTTCGCGTATCGAGTCTGACCAAGCACTCGCATCATCAAAAGTGATCAGATCAAACGGACCGATACCTCCTGGACGGTGACAGGCCTGACATCGGCGTTGAATGATTGGGGCAATGTGCTCGGAAAACGTGACCGTTCGCTGTGGCTGGATGCTGTCTTTCTCGGCTGCCAGGTTGATTGGACAAGCTTCCACGTCAGTCACTGGAATCTTTACGGCGCGTCCTTTCAGGACGGAGCTCACAGCGTCTGCAAGATAGTCCCTTGTTGCCTTGGGACGCGTGACGCCACGCTCATAGCGATCATCAATTACACCGCGATAACGGACCTTGAAATCTCGATCCAACACGAACGCCTCGGCTGTTCTAGTGGCCGCCAGGCTTCGAGCGACTCTACCGAGTGGATCACTGAGCACCGGGAACTCAATCTCGTACTCACGAGCATGCTGCCTAACGTCCTCTAGCGAATCGTGTTGATTGCTATTGATAGCGACGATGACCACTCCCTTGTCAGCCATTGTTGCCTTGAGTCGATTCAGTGTGGGCAGATACCGGTTGGTTACCGGACATTCCGTCGAGTTGAAATACAACACAATGACTTTGGCGTCCTGATCAGTCAGCTTCCAGGGCGATTCATTAGTTGCATCGGTTAGTGTAAAGTCAGTGACCCGGCGGCCGATATGCCGTTCACGTGGCTCTGCAGCGTTGGAAGCAATTGAGAATATGGAAACAACCGCGAAGCAAAGCAAAGCCAAGATAGTCTCTGGATAGTTTCTCATTTTTTCCTCGCTCGTTTGCGTACGGGTTTCTTTTCGATACCTTGGATCAGTGTGCGAACCGCCAGTTTTCCTGCGTCGTTGACGGCGATGTCACCCGATCGCGTCGTACTGAGCGCCGCAAACACGACAGCTTCGATGGCCGCGACTATCCAAGCGGTAGGTATCCCCGCGTCGATCGCGCCTTCAGCCTTCGCGTCTTCTATCAGCTCAGAAAGCTCAGCGTTCTGTCGAGCGATCTTTTTCGCAACACTTGGTTCTTCCCAGACCTCGGACTGCATCCACAGGAAATGCCAACGGTCACCGACAGGCACCAAAGCCTCCACACAGGCCTTGAGCGCTTCAAATGATGTTTTCGCGTTACGCATGGCACGTTCACATGCCGCATCTGTCTCCGCAAGCGAGCGGCTGGCAATCTCTGCCAGCAGATCGTCTCGGGTGCCAACTAATCGATGAAGGGTGACGCGTTTGACGCCTGCTTCAGAGGCAATGTCCGCCAAACTTGCCGCTGGGTTTGCGGCGAGCAAACCGATTGCCGCCTCCAGCAGCTTTTCCTTGGTTGTGTCTAATTTCGCATTCATGATACACAAGTGTATCATTTGATCCACGCGAGTCAACAGGCATTGCGAAGGGGTAGCGGTTGAATTACGAAGTGCCACGCGCAGGTACTCGCGCAAACGCGGCATGTGTATTGAAAATGAATTAACACGCGCGAGAGAGACACACGCTGCCAAACGGTCATCGCCCAAAAGAAAAGGGCAGAGAAGAAGAGTATTGAAACGCTTCAAACGGCAAGCACCAGCCGGTGCAAGCGTTCAGTTATCGGGCACGCGAGGAAACTAGTATTCCCGATCCAGAACTCGTCACGATTCGTTCGAAGTGCTTGCTACTGGTTGAACACCGAAAGTCTCAACAATGATGGCATACAGCGCTGGGACGACGTACAGCGTTAGCAATGTCGCTACCAAGAGCCCAAAAATCATCAGCCAAGCCATTCCTTCCCAAAGCGGTCCGCCGGAAAGTGCCAGGGGAAGCAGACCACCGACGGTTGTGGCAGTCGTCAAGAATATCGGCAGCATACGCTGTTTTCCTGCGTCGGCGAGGCACTCCCGGAATTCCTGCTTGCTAAGGCCAGCAATGGGACCGTCTCCGGGGCAATTCTCTGCTCGGCGAGCGATCAGAATGTCAGCAAACTCGATAAAAATGATGCCTGTGTTAAGCACGATACCGAAGAGAGACAGTAGGCCGAGCTGGGGCATAAAGCCAAGCGAATTGTCCGTAAACCACAACCCAAAAAACGCTCCCATCATGGCCAGGGGCAACGTAGCCAGGATCACTAGCGTTTTCGACCACCCGTTATATTGGACCACGAGAATGATCACGATCAGTAGGAACGAGATACCGAATGAGGTCAGCATTTGTGCCGATGAATCCTGGCTCTCCTCATAAGATCCACCAACTTCGATAAAGAAACCGTTCGGCAGAGAGGCTTGAATCTCTTTCATTCGATCGGAATTGAGGACACGTACAACGACATCGTTGCCGGACACACCATCTTCAACTTCGCTGGCGACTTCAATTGTCCGGTTCATGTCCCTCCGTTCAATTTTCGCTGGTTGCCATCGCTGGACAGCTTTAGCAATTGAGTTGAGCGGGATTTTTCCGTTCTGTCCTTCTACAAATGCGGCTTGAATTCCCGATAAGTCCCGGCGCTCATCCTTGGCCAAACGAAAGTACACAGGGATCTGCCGCTCGCCTTCCCGGAAAGTCGATAGCTGTAGTCCGGAAAAATACGCGTTCAAAGTGTCAGCCACATTTGCATTTGTGACGCCCGACAAGTTCGCTTTTTCTTCATCGACATCGAGGGTGATTTCAAATCCATCTACGCCCCAAGAATCATGCACGTCCCACGTATCCGGTTGGTCTCGAATCAGATTCTTAACATCTCTGGCAATCCTCCGCAGTTGACCAATATCGGCAAATCCATCACCGCTGACCCGCAGAACCAGAGGCGCTGCCGGAGGCCCCAGAGCTAAAGTCATTGGAATCACCCGCGCGCCGCGAATGGGCTCAATCCCAAGCTCTTCGTCTCCCTCACTCGTGACTCGACGAATGTCCTCGATGTACTTGGGAGTCAGCGCGCCGTCCGATGTTCGAACGAGTATCTCTGCTACGTTTGAATTCGGTGACGGAGGATCGACTCCCAATGCCCATCTTGACCCTCCTTTGCCAATCATCGATCGCATAGACCGGAGTCGCTCGAATGACTGACCAGAATCATCCGTGGAGGGACTCAACTTCCGGACTGCCATTTCAACTTTCGCAACGATCTCGCTGGTCTGTTCGATTGTCGATGTCTCAGGCAGCAAGATATTGACATAGAACTGGTCGCGCCGATCTCGCGGGAAGAACTCGGTACTAATCGGCAGGCTCATACAAGCAACCAGTAGTCCAATTGCCACCGCGACAGTAACCCACTTAACTCGAACAGCTGCGATCGCCGAGGCGCCATAGAGTTTCAGAAAGATGTTCTCTTTATCCGCTGCTTCACTGCCGGAAGCGGGCGCGACCGAGCTGTCGCCAGCAGTTCGGCTCAGTCTGCTGTAAAGTTTACCAGCAAGTGCAGTCAGCCAGGGGATTGGCGCAGAAGGAGCATTTGGATTCTTTGGCGCACGGATGAATGCGGCTGCCAAAATCACGCAGAACGTCATCGCTAGGAACCAGCTCAGCAGCAACGTCGTGGACAACGTCACCGGTAGTGAGTAGACATACTCACGGCCGCCGCCCTCCAGTGAAAACAGCATTGGAAAGAAGGCTGCCACGGTTGTGAGCGTTCCGGTCAGCATCGGAAGTGTAAGTGTCCTGGCTCCTTCGATTGCTGCCTCGGTCGGCTTCATTCCGGAAAGAATATTGGTTCGCGTTTGATCACATACTTGAACCGCATTATCAACCAATAGGCCGAGCGCGATGATAATAGACGCGAGTGATATTTGCTCAAGTTGAACGCCAAAGAATGCGATGATCGCAATGGAAGCCATCACGACGATCGGAATGTTCGCAGCCATGACAAGCGAAGTACGCAGGCCGACGAATAACAACACCACGATCACAACGATAACGATGGCAGAAATTACGTTCGAAATAACGTCATCTATCTTCTGCGAAACATTGTCTGCTTGATTCGAAATCGGCTTGACCGAGATATCTCGCGGCAACGCTTGCTCGTCTTCAATGAGCACCCGAATGCGTTCGTTGCACTTGTCACAGACATCGATGATATTGCTACCAGACTTCATGGTGACGCCAAGCATCACCGCCGGGAACGTGCCGCGATCATCGGTAAA
>DNPC01000020.1 GCA_003501565.1 Planctomycetaceae bacterium
TGTTAACACCTGTACCAATGGAGGCACCGGGCATGATGTGCGCGAACGCCCAGACGTTGGTGCTTTCATCAACGTCGACCCCCGGTTCGACAATCGCAGCAGGGTGGATCACGATACGGCTCCGACTGGCTCCTCTAGATAGATCGGTGTGCCGCCAGATCTTAGGGAGCTATCCGCCGCTTCCAGGACTCGCGTGACCTGATAACCGTTCACGCCATCGGTGTGTGGTATGTCGCCTTCAAGGATGCAGCGGATGAATTCGCCACATTCGCTCTTTAGCGGTTCCTTTTCCTGAATCCACGGGCTGTAGCTGCCACCGTAACGGTACGAGATTTGAAACTCGGCAAAGTCGCTTGACGGTCCCGGTGCTGACACGCCTTTGTCGTAAACCTTGATCTTTTCAAGAGCAAGATCATCGTAGACTGCCATTTTCTTATCGCCAACGACAGTTAACGTCCGCTCTTTCCTCGGGTCCAGCCACGATACATGAGCCATCGCCATTCGGTTACCAGCAAAGTGCAAGGTAAGGTTGCAGACGTCGTGAATATCGTTGCTTAAATGCGCAAGCCCTGAGCATGCGACGCTCTCGGGTTGCTGCCCTAATAGATAGAGCATCATGGATATGTCATGAGGCGCCAGGTCGTAAAGCGCACTGACATCTTTGCGCACCGGGCCAAGGTTCAATCGTCGGCTGCTGATATAGGTGACATTTCCGAGCTCGCCCGACAGAATCAGTTCTCGCAGCTTAAGGACCGGAGCTGCATGCAAGAAAATGTGGCCAACGAATAGAACACGGTTGCGCTCTGATGCTAGATCAACCAGCGCCGAGCATTGCGTTGAAGTTTGGGCTAGTGGCTTTTCAACGAAAACGTGTAAGTCGTGTTCTAGGGCCTGTCGAGCGAGTTCAAAGTGTGTCGCAGTAGGGGTCGCAATCACGACCGCGTCCACTAGATCATTGTCTAGGAGTTCATTGAAATCCGAATAACACTGCACCTGAGGAAAGCGTTTGGAGATCGTCTCGCGTTGCGTAGGGCTCCGGTCGCAAACTGCCGATACGACACAGCCCTCCAGGTCGGAAAAACAGCGCAGTAAGTTTGGGCCCCAGTAGCCAACTCCGACAATTCCAACGCGCAGCATGTTGTATTTCCTTAAAGCCAAGAACCCGCTAGCCGCTTTGGCTGGTGGCGGATACGGCTTGTGTTAGTGATTGTCACGTCCGAAAACGACGCGAAAAGTTTTGAGAGCAATTTTGAGATCCAGCTTCATCGACAAGTTGTCGATGTACGCGATGTCAAGATCTATCATCTGCTTGAATGAAAGGCTGTTCTTGCCACTGACCTGCCACAAGCCCGAGATCCCAGGCAGCACTTCGAATCGTCTAAGTTGCCAAGGCTCGTAGTCTTCAAGCAGCAGCACTTCGGGGCGCGGACCGATCAAACTCATGTTGCCAGCAAGGACATTGAACAGTTGTGGCAGCTCATCTAACGACAGGCTGCGAAGTAGGCGACCGCCTCGAATGAAAACGCGGTCATCGCAAGGTTTGAGCGTCGGTTGATCGGATTGAGCCAGCGAAGCAATGTATTGTCGATGCTGCTCAGTCGTATCTAGGGCCTCCATCGTCCGAAACTTCAGGATCGTGAATGTCTTCGCGCCTGCACCGATGCGATGCTGCTTGAACAGCACAGGGCCGCGCGAGACCAGCTTGATATAGCCCGCAATCAGTGCGAGCAGTGGCAGTAGCACGGCGACTAAAACAACAGAGCCAGACACGTCGAACACCCGCTTCCAGACTGGAGGCGGTCGAAAATCCACAGCCGGGGTCGGCTGGGATTTAGCACGCTGTCGCTCGGCCCGAGGGGCTGGCGTCGTAGTAACGGACATTATGGTTGCTGGAGATCATGGGGATAAGCATCTGGGCGTGTAGCCACATGTTGATCAAACGCAACCAATTAATCAACAACTCCCTTGCATACTCCGCCGCTGTTATCGCTTACCAAGTCGTCAGAATTAGCGAGTAGTTTCATGGGTAACGCTGCAAGTGGAGCGACTCGTGTGTGAATCAGTTCACTCAACTTTCGATCCAATTTCGGCCTTCTACTCTCCGAATAATCGTCATGGGCCGATTAATCCTCACAAAGACAGGCGTATCGGCGGGTCCTGCGGCGATGTTCGCTTTGAATCGTCAACGCATCCGCCGCGGTATTTTCGAAGGCCGAGCTGTCACAAACCGGCCATATGACCGTTCAACGGCCGATCGAAAATGCGACCGGAAATCGAAAGAAATTCTGAGAATTCTGGAACGCGGGAGATAGTTACGTGTTCGCCACATCTTCGGTGGGCACAAATGCTTCCCAAATCTGGTACTTAGCATCTTTCTGGGACACGACCATCGCGGGGTTTCTATCAGGCATTTTCGGCTCGTTGAGTAGCTTCATGCGTGCCTCGCTAGGAGTGCGACCGCCCTTTTTTGAGTTGCAGGGCAAACAGCTCGACACAATGTTATTCCAAGTCGTCTTGCCACCTTGCGAGCGTGGAACAACGTGGTCCAGGCTTAGCTGGCTCGCCGGGCGTGTTGCCCCGCAGTACTG
>DNPC01000021.1 GCA_003501565.1 Planctomycetaceae bacterium
ACCCCGATGCGGAAGATTCATCGAACTGAAGGGTAGGCCGCGACGTTTTGGCCGCCATCTCCACCACCTGGGAGGCGCGTCTCGCGTGTTACGTGCATAGGGGGTGGTAGCCACCCTTCTGCTCTGAGAGCCCCCCACACCCTGCGTTTCTGCCCTCCAAACTTTCCGCATCCACGGGTGACATCGCGGCCTTTCCAGGGTTGCGTAGTTGCAGCCACCGAACAGTGCTTCAATGGGTGAAACTCACGCAGCGGATTACGCTACAGCATTAGGCTTCCATTAAGGTGCATTTGGGTTAGACTAATGCGTCGAATCCTGCGATCTACCAGCTCTAACTGCGGTTACAATCGCGATGTTCGCCCATGCTGCAAAGCTAGGGCAATCCGACTTCCCTTGTGAAACCTCTCGACTACTAATGGATAGGGTTCCGTTTATGAAGATGGCAAACAGCTTTCTGTGCGGGTTGGTTGCCGCACTCTGCTGCGTCGAATCGCAGGTCACCGCGGCGGAAAAGGCAATCGATCTGCAGTCTGGCGACACGATCTGCCTAGTTGGCAACGAACTTGGCGAGAGGCTGCAGCATCACAATTTCTTCGAGACGCTGCTCCACGCTACTCAACCGGACAAGAAACTGGCCGTCCGCAATCTGTGTTTCCCTGGCGATGAACCGCGCACTCGGATCCGGTCGATGAATTTCGGCTCGCCCGACTCCCACCTACAACACAGTAAAGCGTCCGTAATCGTTTACTTCTTCGGATTCAACGAGTCGTTTGCTGGCCCAGCCGGTGTCGATGCGTTTGCCGAGCAGCTGCGTGGGCTAATCGTCGAGAACCATCAGCAGAAGTACGATGGCAAAGCCGCACCACGTATAGTGCTCGTGTCCCCGATAGCCTTCGAAGCTACTGGCGATTCCAATCTGCCCGATGGAACGACAGAAAATGCCAACCTAAAACTCTACACCGAAGCTATTCAGAGAGTCGCGAAAGCCACTGACTCGGGGTTCGTCAACCTGTTCGACCCAACGTTAGAGTTATTTCAGTCCAGCGACACGCGGCTGACACTCAACGGCTCACACCTCAATGAGGCAGGTTACAAATCGCTGGCGCCGCTGTTTGTGGAAGCCTTGATCGGCATAGCTCCGAAAAAGAGCATCGACCAACTTGCAGAGCTTAAGTCTGCCATCGACGACAAGAATTTCCACTGGTGGCATCGGTACCGTGCGGTGAACGGTTACTCGATCTATGGTGCACGCGGTAAAGCGGGCTCGGACGGAACGTACAACAACACCGACGTCATGGAACGCGAACGGGCGATCCTCGATCAAATGACGGCCAACCGAGATGAGAATATTTGGAGTCTGGCTTCAACCGGAAAACCTGTTGAGATCGATGATTCCAACACACTGCCTTTCATCAATCCTCGCACCAACGTTGGCGGTCCGGACGACAAACAAGCCAAGCTCGGAAAACTCGGCTCACTGGACTATTTGCCCGCCGCGGAACAACAAAAGCTCTTCAAGTTGCCTGACGGATACGAGATTCAACTCGTAGCCTCCGAAGAACAGTTTCCAGAGCTGGCCAATCCGGTTGCAATCGACTTTGACGGTCAAGGCCGTTTGTGGGTGGCAACGATGCAGTCATACCCCCACTGGAAACCCAAGTCGGAGCTCGATGACAAGCTACTTATCCTGGAAGACCGTGACAACGATGGCACTGCAGATGAGTGCAAGGTTTTTGCTGGCGGATTGCACCAACCTACCGGCTTTGAACTCGGGCGCGGCGGAGTGTATGTGGCGCAGCAGCCTGACATTCTATTCCTTGAGGATACCGATGGTGACGACGCAGCCGATACGCGGATTCGAAAACTAGTTGGCTTTGACACAGCCGACTCACACCACGGCATTAGTGCTTTCGTGTGGGGCCCCGGCGGCAACCTGTACTTCAACGAGGGAACCTTCAAATTCTCGCAAGTAGAAAGCCCCTATGGGCTGACACGCTTGGGAGAAGCTGGAGTCTGGAAATACAACCCTGTGACGGAGCGAATCGGCGTCCACGCATCGTTTGCATTCGCAAATCCGTGGGGACACGTGTTTGATCGCTGGGGGCAAGACTTGATTGCCGACGCCTCACCTGGATTCAGCTACTGGGCTGCACCAATCACTGGCCACACTACCTATCCGGACAAGCATCCTGGTGGAGCCCAACACAAGCGTGTTGCTGAGTTCGGCGGCGGAGATCCGAAATTCCGCTTTCCAACGTTTTATCCTAAGCGTACGCGACCGAGTGCAGGTGCCGAATTGGTTTCAAGCTCGCACTTCCCCGACGATGTTCAAGGCAATTTCTTGTTGACCAACTGTATCACCGACCGGGCTGTTTTGAGTCACAAGGTTACCGAAGCAGCTGATGGCTCTGGCGTCGAAGGCGAAGAAGTCACTCCCATCGTCTACTGCGAAGATGGTAACTTCCGGCCTGTTGACGTCCAATTTGCTCCGGACGGATCGCTCTACATCGTCGACTGGCACAATGCCCTGATCGGTCACTTGCAGCACAATTTGCGTGACCCAAACCGAGATCATAGCCATGGTCGGATCTGGCGAATCACTTACCCCGGGCGTCCCTTGGTCGAAGCGCCTGACGTAACGAAGCTCTCAGTGAAAGATTTGCTAGATGAATTGAAGAGGGACGAAGATCGTATTCGCTACGCAGCGCGACGAGAGCTAGCCGCTCGACCGACGGAAGAAGTTCTAGCGGCGACCGCTGACTGGCTAGATTCTCTCGACAAGGCCGACGAGGACTACGAGCACCACCGACTGGAGGGCCTGTGGGTTTTCCAGACGCAAAACGTTGTCAATTTGGAATTGCTACAGGATGTGCTTGGCTCCAAAGATCATCGAGCTCGAGCAGCTGCCGTGCGTGTGCTGAGCTTCTGGATGGATAGCGTCGAAGAGCCGCTCAAGTTGTTGGCCGAAGCTGTTAACGACGAGAATGCTACCGTTCGACTCGAAGCCGTCCGTGCGTTGAGCTTCTCGAGCACTCCTGATGCGATCGAAGTTGCGTTGGGAGTCCTGGAACACGACGTGGATGACTACCTCCAGTATACGCTGGACGAAACGATGCGCATCCTCGAGCAGTTGTAGGACTGTCGTAGATCGGGGACCGGGTGTTGCCTGTCAACGGGCCGATTGCGTGAGCGTCGTGGTCAGGAACCGAACACACCGCCCCGAACACACCGCACGGAATACACTGCCGCCAACACACCGCCGAGTTGTGCCGGTTTGTACGGTTCAACTCTTGCGAGCTGGCATTTTCAAAACATTGCGATTAAGGCCACGAGTGTCTCCTTCCAGCACACTCGTTCGATCGGTTTGCTCTACCGAGCGAGAGTGTGCTGCAAGCAGCTCAACATGAAGTGGCTTTTGCACCACCCGAACGAGGCCACAACACTGGATCTAAAATGAAGTTGACTGTCGCCATAATTTTCTGTGTAGTACTGGGCATCAGTGCTAGCGCCGCAGACCCCGTGCACAACCATGGGACTCCCCAAGAGTCAAAACCGAAGCCACCACGGGTGTACCTGGACAAGAGCCCTCGGGTTGTCCAATATCAATTGGGGCGGTTGAGCAACGAACAATTGCTGCTGATCGAAACGGATGCAACCGACAAGAAATACGCACCCGTTTTCTCCGCGATTCTTGCCAGGTCGGGGATGTCTCCAGCAGAGCGACAGAACGCGCTGGCAGGATTGACCGCGATCAACGACAGCACTCCAGTGCAAGAAATGGTCGCCACAATTAGATCCCTGAAGCCGTCAAAGCCCGCAGAGCGACGCAGCATAGAAAGCCTTGCCAAGTTATTGCTTGCAACTTCCAAAAGCGAGCTGCTTGCCGACCAGTCCACTTTGGAAAGTCTGGTTGACGGCTCTTCGGCTCAAGCTGCCAGTATCGGATTTGCGGCGCTAGTCACCGCCGGGCTTGATGAACGCTCCCAGGAGTTAGCGGTGGAGAAGCGCGCATTGCCAAGCCTGCTGGACGCGACGCGACGGATCAGATCAGCGGACGATCGCAATAAGCTTCTGGAGGTTGCCCGCAATAGTCTAGCCAGTTCATCGTCAACTCAAGGCCGAGTCGCCGCGATCCGCGCACTGGGTTACATCGAATCGGGGGCCGCCGAATCGTTTGACAAAGTATCCAAGCTCGTTGAGGACGAAGCGTTACGGCCCGCAGTTTTCCAAAGCTTACTGCGAATAGCACCTGAGAAACGAGCTGCTGACGCGAGTCAACGCCTCGCACAGTGGTTAGTCCAATACGCCGAAACAACGCCAGCCGCACAGCGGACCGAAGATTCGTTCTTGGACGCCATGCAGCTAGTCGACCAGCTGCTCGCCAAGCTGCCTGCTGATCAAGCGCGGCCCTATCGCGCCAGGCTCCGCGAGACGGTGGTCCGAGTTGTTCGCATCCACACGGTCGAAGAGGAAATGCGATACGACACACCTTACTTCGCCGTGGAGGCAGGTCGCCCGGTGCAGATCGTGCTCGTAAATGAAGACCTAATGCCTCACAATCTAGTCATCACGCGTGAGGGAGCTTTGAAGGAAGTCGCCGACGAAGGATTTGCGGCAGGCCCGGACAACGGTTTGGATGGAAAGCAATACGTACCCAAGAGTGATCAAGTTCTCGAAGCTACGCACATGATCCCCGCTCGTGAGACAGAGCGGCTCACCTTCACCGCTCCGGAGCAACCGGGTGAGTACCCATACGTTTGTACGTTTCCACGACACTGGATGCGAATGTATGGGGTGATGATTGTCGTAGAAGACCTGGACGCCTGGAACGCTTCGCCCAAAAAACCCACCGACCCCATCGGTAGCAATCGTGCGTTCGTGAAAGCCTGGACAGTAGATGATCTGAAAGACAACCTGGAAACAGGCATGAAGGGGCGGTTGCCTTCTATCGGAAAGAAGCTCTTCGAAGAAGCGACTTGTGCTAGCTGCCACCACGCGGGCGATCTGAAAATTGGTGCCGTCGGACCAGAGCTTGATACGCTCTATCAGCGATGGAAATCAGATCGTGTCGGCATCCTGCGAGAGATTCTCGATCCGAGTCATAAGATCGACGAAAAGTACGCGGTTGAGATCGTGTTGACGCTCGACGGCGATACGATTTCTGGCCTGGTCGTCGAAGACACCAAAGACACGCTTAGCCTATTAGAGAACCCGGAGTCGACCATGCCGACCAAGATTGCCAAGGATGATATCGAAGATCGCGTCAAATCATCCAATTCAATGATGCCCAAAGGCCTGCTCAACCAGTACAGCCAAGATGAGATTTTCGAGATCATGGGGTACCTAGAGACCATACAAAAGGATGCTCCGTAATCCGCCCACGAGCGGAGAGCGCAGGTGCAGCGAAGTAAGCAGCAAGCTGTTCGCCGGCGGTAACGCTTCCGGATTGGCACCAAGCTTGATACGGCCTACGCCACATAATCGACTCAGTCACAAGCAAACGAAATACCCGCCTAAAATTATCGGTCAAGAAGCATGAAAGCTATTCGCTTAGAAGAACCCAAGAAATTTGCTCACGTTGACCTGGATTTGCCACCTTCCCCCGGACCGGGGCAAGCCGTTGTTCGGACGCATCGCATGGGAATTTGCGGAACGGACTACAGTGGCTACCTGGGCAAGATGCCTTTCTTCAGCTATCCGCGAATTCCCGGACACGAATTGGGTGTCGAAGTCGTTGCGGTCGGTGATGGTGTAGAAAATGTCAAAGTGGGCGATCGCTGCAGCGTCGAACCCTACATGAACTGTGATGATTGCTTCGCTTGTCGGCGAGGTAACAGCAACTGCTGCGAGTTTCTCAAAGTGATCGGCGTGATGATCGACGGCGGCCTGAGGGAGCAGTTTACGATTCGCGCCGACAAGCTGCACGTTTCCAGCAAACTCAGCTACGAGCAACTCGCGCTGGTCGAAACGCTCGCGATCGGCTGTCACGCCTGTGATCGTGGTGCCCCTGCCAAGGGCGACCATGTATTGATTATTGGCGCAGGGCCCATCGGACTAGCGACGCTCGAATTCACGAGACTGACCGGCGCGACAATCACAGTCATGGATATGGTGCAGTCCCGACTGGATTTCTGCAAACAGACGTACGGCGTCCAGCACACCATTCAGTTCAAAGGTGACGGTAGCGAGATAGAGCAAGCAAAGGCAATTACCGGTGGCGACCGATACTACGTCGTAACCGATGCGACGGGCAACAAACACTCCATGGCCGGTGCGATGCAGTTCGTCGCACCAACGGGTTCGTTGGTTTACGTAGGTATCACCACGGAAGAAATTTCTTTCACGCATCCGACGCTGCACAAACCTGAAATCACGCTCAAGGCATCGCGCAATGCTTTGCCCAGAGACTTTACTCGGATCATCGGCCTGATTGAAGATGGCACGATTAACACTGATCCGTGGATCACTCACCGAACGACTTTTGACACCGTCATCGATGAATTCGAACAGTTCACTCGCCCAGAAACCGGGGTGATCAAAGCAGTGATCGAATTGTAGTGCGGTATCTCAGATTCGTTTAACCGTCAGCCGGAAGGCGTACGCACACAAGTGCGGCGGAAACTCTCGTACGGTTAAGCGAATCGGTCAGTCGCCTAGTATCCATGCGTAGTCCAGAACTCTATTCCAAAACATAATGAAGCCCCCGATATGATCAAATCCGCAATCACAGTCAGCCTAGTCGAAGAAGCACGCGGTGGACCATTCGTCTATTGGGATGGGTTGGCCGATGCATTTAGGAATGCGGCCGAACTGGGGTTCGACGCCGTCGAAATTTTTGCACCTGGCCCCGAGGCGGTTTCTATCGACGAGGTCAAGCAACTGTGTGCCGAGCACAATTTAAAGGTGGCTGCGGTTGGCACAGGCGCTGGGATGGTCAAGCACGGTTTGAGCCTTACGGACAAATCTGAGGGAGTCCGCGCACAAGCACAGGCTTTCGTTCAATCTATGATCGAACTGGGTGGACACTTTTCCGCACCAGCAATCATTGGATCGATGCAAGGCCGCTGGAACGCGGAAGTATCGCGAGAGACCGCTTTAGAGTGGCTGGGAGAAACACTGTGCCGACTGGGTGAACACGCCCATCAGTACAACGTACCGCTAATTTATGAACCACTGAATCGGTACGAAACAAATCTGTTGACGACAGTCCAGCAAGGCACGGACTATCTCAAGTCCATTGGATCACCGAACGTTCGTCTCTTGGCAGACTTGTTTCACATGAATATCGAGGAAGCCAATCTGGCCGATGCCCTTCGAGCGGGCGGCGAGTACGTCGGGCACGTTCACTTCGTCGATTCCAACCGTCAAGCCGCTGGGATGGGGCACATGGATTACGCGCCGATCGCAGAAGCGCTTCGCGACATCGGTTACGACGGCTACGCTTGCGCCGAAGCTTTCCCAATTCCCGATTCAGCGACTGCAGCCAAGAACACGATCGGCACGTTCAAGAAGTACTTTCCGCGATAGTGTTTTTCACTAGTTGGCTTGGCAACCATTCGGGCCGCGTCCTGATGGTTGCAATCGCGCGGGTACTCCACCTGGCAGTCGCTCAGGCGCGGTCAGTACGAATCTACTGCCCGTCGGCAAGCACTTCGATAACAAACAGCGATTGCATGCCTTCGACCGGAGTGGAGGCGATGATGGTGGGCTTCCCAGGCGTAACTTGCATCTGTACGTGAGCCTGAGAAGTAGTCGGACGGGCACCGACACGCGGATTGGCGTTAGCCGCAGATTCGCGCACTTGAAGATTCACATTCAGACGGACTTGTCCGTTCGTGCCGGCTCCAATGTCACCCTCGCATTCAAATTGATAGTCGCCTTCTACCTTGCCACCGACCTGGAACGACGAAGTGACGGTCGAGCTAACTTGAGCTCGCGCCATCAGCTGGGAAACTAGTTTCAGGTTACTCAGGCCGAACTGACTGGCACGCCCTGCAATTGCCCGGTAACGCTCTGGCAGCTCAGATGCTTCTTCTGCGGTGACAAACCAAACACAAGAGACGACCATGTCTTGTTCAACGCCAGGCGCCTCAGAGCTCACTCCATCGACACTCTTTAACAACTGGGCTGCGCTGCCCGTAAAGCTATTCACGGCTTGCTCAGTGCCACGTACAACTGCGATATCCATCTCCGGCATGATTTCTAAATCGACTCCAATGTCATTGGCTGCACCCATCAGAATTCGCGCCCAACTAGATGCGTTTTTTTCCGTGTGATCGAACTTGAGGACTTTCGACTCGCCACTTTTCTTTGGTGCATCGATTTCATTCAACAACTCTTGTATGTCTTTATGATGCGTCTGATTCCCGTAAACGAACAAGCGATTTAGACGATTGTCGGAGGAGATCCTCAGGCTGCTCCCGCGCTGTTGTCGCATCACACCGCTGAGCAAATTGCTGGCTTCATCGGCAGCGGCGTACCTGAGCTCGTAAGTCACGAACGTCATGTCGTCGTCTGTTGCTTGCTCAACGGGTTTGACCGAATCGAGTCGTTGGACGATGGCTTCGATTACTTGTAGATCTTCGTCCGTTCCTCGGGCGAGCAGGCTGTTGGTTTGTTCGTCAGCGGTCAAAATCGTCTGCGAATCGGAACCCAGCATCGGCATGATAGCGGCTTGTGCGTAAGAAGCCTGCAGATTCTCGAGGGCAAAGATCCTGATAAGCTTCGATTCACTAGCGGCTTGTTTTTTTGGTTGATCCAGTTGTGCACTGCTGGACCGTGGCTGAGCGAGCAGGCCGCTCAGCACACATAGAAAGACGATTGATACACGTATAGTCATGCTTTTCTCCAAAGTAATTGATAGTCTTTAACTAGGATGCATCAAGTTGTGCACCAATGCGACAAAGGAGTCGATCCCGCGTCTAAACTACCCTCCCCTCGGGAGGGTTGAACGTGAGGAACGAACGTTCGGGGAGGGGCCGCACCTGGCTGTTGAGTAAGTTGGGATGATCTCTTAGGACAGAACAACCGGCGGCTGCAAATCCTCCCCGGCCTTATTCGCCGGCGCTCGCAAGCCCGACCGCTAAGGAAGGAGGATGGATTGTCAGTTACCTCTCTTACCGCTTTCCAGCTGCCTCTATTGCTTCTAAACCATTGTTCAGGCCGGAGGGCAGAAGCTCTTAAGGCTCAGGGGCAGAAGCTCCTAAGGCCTGGAGGGTAGATGCTCCTGAGGCCTGGAGGGCAGATCCTCTTAAGGCCTGGAGGGCCGATAGCTCCCTGCCGGTGGGCTTGCCCACCGGNNTTCGGGGAGGGGCCGCACCCACCCAAAAACGCATACACTTGCTAGGTTTCTTAAATTCACTCGTTCGAAGGCAGCACCCAGAAAAATGGAATTTCCCCCGACGTATCTTGCTGAGCAACGACAAAGCCTGGCTGGGCACGCAAGGCGACTTGTGTGGTTACATCATCGGGCTGCATCGCCACACTTCCATCACGTTGCTTCTTTTCTGAATTCGCCACAGAGTTTTCTAAATCGCTCGGCAGCCTTTCCTCCACGGAAACATCGTCGGGCACAATCTGGCTCAGTTGCTGCGACTTATCTGGTTCTGGCCAAATCGCGAAGCCAGCAGCTATGCAAACCCCTGCAGCTAACGCTAAAACTCCCCACCGCCGCTGGGCTGAACCTGACGTTCTTCGCTGCCCTGGATTTGCTTGCCGGTTTAGATCAAGCGTGACGCGAGTTACAGCCGTCGACCGGACACATACTTGCTGATTCGCGTCGGCCAGCAACTGGTCAATTCCTGGAGCCCAGCTGGCTTGCTCGGCCTCTAACATCTCCAAGCATTCTGGACAGGCTGCAAGGTGCTGTTCGACAGATAGCCAATCTTGTTCTGATTCTGCTTCTAACATCAGGCGCATTGCACGTTGACATGGGTCCGATGGCATTTCTGACGGATTCATGCTTGTATCAATCAATTTGAGGGTTCAATATCCGACGCAGCCGAACTCGGGCGACGTACAGACTTGCTTTGACAGCGTCAGGTGAAATGTCGAGCACCTCAGCAACTTCTTTGATGCTCATCGCCTCGCAGGCCGTCAGGTACATCACACTCCGCTGGCGATCTGGCAAACGATCAAGTGCTTTGAGCGCCAGTTGATACTCCTCAGTGAGCTCGATGGCGTCTGATTGTTCAGGTGCAGCGGCTTGGGCTAAGCCAACTTCGGAGCATTGGCGCTTCCGGCCACGCAAGTGGTCGATCCAGCAATTTGTCGCGATACTGAACAGCCAGCTGCGAAGTGCGGCCGGGTCTGACAGTTGTGCAGACCGCGCGAGCGCTTTAGTCATCGTGTCCTGCGTAATGTCTTCAGCGATGTGGATGTCCCCTCCCGCAAGGCGCAGCGCGAACCGAAATACGTTCTGAAAATGCGCTTCGACGGCATCTTGCATGCGGACCTTCCACGCGCTCGGTACGCGAAACCACTCGGATATCGCTTGGGCTCACTGTAACAGACGCACTTCTTCCTGAGAGGTAAAAGCGTTTTTTCCCGATATCTCGGATTTTGGCAGTTTTGCTCGCCGATCCTTGTCCGGATGCATAACCAAGTCTCCTGTTGTACGATTCATGGCGCCAGGAACGAGAGTAACGAATCGAGCCGCTTATAATATTTGGCCCCGCGCGAAATTCGGGCCCTTGCAAGAATTGCGGGGCCCGGTTCACAATCCGCCCAGATACACGACCGCCAAGCATTCATCTGCAAGATATCGACATTGAGTCTCCCTGATCGTTGCCTTGCATTCCTACTCTCACGACCAGTAGTTGTGCTGGGGCTGGTTGCGCTGCTTACGCTTCCCAGCATCTGGGCACTCAGTACTGCCGAGTTCTCGACGAGTGTCGTGGAGTCTTTTGTTGATCGCCGTGCCGACTACCTGGAGGCTATGGAGCAGGAACGAAAGTACGTTTCAAACCCAGATTCGCTTGTTTGGCTTGGCACCGACGAAGGAGACCGACTTTTCTCGCATGCAACGCTGTCGTCAATCGCCCACTGTGCCGAACAAATGCGGCAACTGCCCTATGTGGTCCGAGTCATTTGTATAACGGATCTAGACGTTCCCGCTTCCCCTGTCGGCCCAATGCGCTCGGTAACCAGCCGGGCGGCACTCTCGGCCAGCTTGCGACAGGGCAAGATACCGGCCGAGGCTCGTGAACAGCTCGCCCGACGCCGCCCGATTTCGGAGTACTTGCAGGCTCTTGAAGA
>DNPC01000094.1:0-5708 GCA_003501565.1 Planctomycetaceae bacterium
GGACTTGTACTTTGTTGTCCGGCTACTTAGGAAAACCGGGCAGATCAAACTTCTTTACCGTGTTGGCTGTGTGTTCGCCGTAATGCCGCTGCATCTGTTTGAGCAGCGCTCCGATGGTTGGCCAAAAAGTACCCGTGGCTTTGTCGCTCTGTTTTTTGCCCTCGAGCAAGTAAGCGAACCTGCGAGTAAATTCGCTGACGCGTTGCATCTGCCGAGCTTCTTCCTGTCCGTTCCAATCCGGATGGGCAAACTCGTAATCGGGTGGCATCTGTTTGGGATTTAGGTTCATCACGGGGATTGTGGAATCGATCTTATTGTAGATCTGCGAGAAGAATAGTAGCTGCCGGCCCATCATGTGTTCGCAATTCCAACGTGGTGTATGCGTGCCGTTTTGAGGTCGGAAGTTCAATTGTTCGGCAGATAGCTTGGCGAACACTGCTTGTGAACTCGCGCACGATTTTTCCATCGCCTTGAATTCTTTCGCGAGTGTTTCTGGCATTTCCCAAGGTGTCGTGCCCAGCGCAACCAACTGCGTCGACTCAGCTTGCTGAGCGCTGCACAGCGCGTGTGTATTGTGCTCGACCATCTGAAAACGCCTATCTAGTTTTTGTGCATCCTCGCGCGCGGCGATCAGGACGGCGGGTACCTTGGACGCCACTAGCATCTGGGATGTTTTTCGCAGTACTTCCACGCCAATTGGAACAACGACATCTCCCTTGGAAATCTTTGCGTTCGATGGATCTCTCACAACCTGAACGACGATTCCATCGAAGCTGACTTTCAGGTTAACGCCATTGCTGACAAGCGTAATTGCTGATGGATCTTCACGATCGTTGGGTAATTCGATTACCGAAGCGCGACCTTCGTTGGGTAGACGCGAAACCAAGTGGTTGTACTTCTTGTCTGGCTCGATCACGCAATCGTAGTCTTCTTTTTCTTTAGGCTTGCCCGATAGGACCACATTGTGACCCCAGTGGGTTTCCAGCGTGATCAGTCCGTTGGGCCAGTAGCGAAGTGCCGCCGGTTCGCCATCGGCGCTGCATGCAACCTTGGGGAAGTTCGCAAGCAAGCTCATCAGTAGGCAACAACCGAGGAACCGATGACTCGTGAGACTCAAATGCATTTGGGGGAACTCCATTCTGTACGTTGGAAGTACTGAGTGAGGAAAGCTCATCGTTGAAAGGCCGGGGCGCCACGGCCATAACACAGCGCGGCTGGTTCAGGCTACCAAACTGCGTTGTTCATCCAAGACACTAGCCTGACTTCCTGGACGACTTTTGGACTAACTTTCTAGAAAAAGTGGTTATTCGTGGGATAACCCACACTGGTCGGCATTTACTTGGCAAAGAGAATCAAGCTAGGTCAACAAAATACGACACTTCGACTGAATAAAGACCAATTTTTTGGGCCTTGTTTGCGACAGACGCAACGAAGCGAACGCGATAAATCTCCAGAACAAAAGCACTTCTGCCTTGTTACCTCTGCAATTGCTACAGGAAGCCTGGGAGGCCCACTCGGCCAAACTGCGACTGATCCTGCGCTGCAGTGGAGACGTGGGGGACGAAGCGGCTCAGGAGGCGTTTCTCGCACTAGCACGCCAACAAGAATTGCCGCCTGCGACACTTCCGTGGCTCGTGCGTGTCGCCAAGAACTATGTCAGACAACACTATCGCACCCAAAAACGAACCAATGACCGACACCGTCGGTACGCCATGTTAAAGCCTGCGAGTCATCAGGCAAATGACACAAGCGACTTAGCCGACGAAGTTAACGTTGCGTTGCGTACACTTCCATCGGCCGACGCCGAGATCATTGCGATGCATCTTTGGGCGGAGATGAATTTTGAGACCATTGGTGAATTATTAGGCTGTTCGCGCTCAACCGCGCACCGTAGATACCAAGCCGCCTTGGAACAGTTGCGGAAGTCCTTGACCGAACCGAATGAGACAACCAGACAGGATCGCAGCCATGCGAGATGACCAACATCAGACAGATCCCGACGCCAGCGAATTCGAGAGCTTGCTCCGTTCGTTGGCGCCCGTTCAAAGTTCGACAAAGGAGACGCAGGAGTTCTTCTTCCGGCTTGGCCAGCAGTCTGCTGAAAGTTCTGCTGCAGCGCGAGTGAACGATTACAAGGCAGGCTATTCGGAAAAGAGTCGTTTCGGGCGGATGCTTGCCGTCGCAGCGGTAGTAGTCTTGGCGTTTGGGCTCGGCACTCAAGTGAATCGGTTGTCCGCTCGGCAGGTCGCAGCCGATATCGCTGGCACATCGCCTGAAGAGAAAGAATCGAAGAGCCCACCAACACAAGTGTCTGGAGAGACCCAGGAAGCCGACGCGAGTGAGGCTTCCGAACCCACTAGTCGGGATCAACCGAAAGTCGTTCGCCCTGGCACCGATCAACAATCGTGGTTGGCTGCCCAAGTTACCTCCTGGCTGAAATCTGAATGGAACGGTCGCAGGATGGCGATTGAATCCATCGGAGGAGATCTTGGATCGCGCAGCGTAGCAAATCAACTCGTTTCGACGCAGCGCGACGATAGGAGCTTGGGCTCGCGAGAGGCGGAACAGCCGGGTGCAGACTATCGTGTTACAACGAGTAAAGAACAACTATTGCGTGAGTTAGGCATAAACGCCCCTCGGCGCGGCGTGCTTGGAATCTACTAGCCGCCTCTCACCTGGGAGGATTCGCATTGCGAGCCGCAAATCTCAAGACCATTGCAAGTAAGGCCGGGACGGTTTAGAAGCGGCAGTTTGTTCTGGCCTGGGGGATCAAGGTGCCTGCTTCATCGGCCGGTTCTGCCCCTCCCCGAACGCTCGCTCCCAACATTCAACCCTCCAGGCGGAAGGGTGAGCGCTCCAAGCTCTTTTAAGACTTCGCAAACGTAACTATTGCATGTCATTGCATTGACACCGTCTTCTATGCGGGTCTCCCGCTACACGAATACACTCCCACAACCCAATGTAAAGGAGAAACGATGCGACACCCACCAACCCTAATGGCGATCGCGTACGCCTTAATTGGCACCACCGTTTGTGGATCAGCCAGCGCACAAGTTGCGGTCTGGAAGAAAGGTCAAACAGAGTTCGAGCCGCCAGGGTACAGCAAGGTCGATCGAACAAATGAAGTTGGTGTCGACTTTGGCCAGGCAGCACCTGCGCCGGAAGAGATTGACCTCATTACGATCACGCCAGCTGCCGAACCGGTTCCGCCGCTGAAGTACGAGTTTTGGTGGCACGACTTCCGGCGAAATCCTGGCGATGCCAGTCTGGCGGTTTCACGGGCAATCAACCAATACCTCGCCATTGCACAACGAAAGCAACTCGACAAGACCTACGCCGAAGAAACGCGGAAGTGGGATGAGTTTCCAGGAAGGCTGTCGGAGCCACTTGTCGACTTTCTGTCTCAGCATCGCGATGTGCTCAATGTCTTGTACGCGGCCTTGGAGATGCGTGATGGCCATTCTGAAACGGTGACTGGGACCAAGAGTGGTTTCACATCCGAAAGCAGTGTTCGCTTAGCAGAGATCCAGCAACTCCGCGCTTTAGCACGTTTGATTCAATTAGACGTCGCGCACGAACTCGCGAATGGACGATTCGACGATGCGATCCGGAAGCTTCGGTGCGGTTTTCGTTTAGCGAAACATGCAACGGTAGTAGCTGATTTCACGCTTGTGGGCAACTTGGTCGGGATGGCAACTACGGGAATCATGCTTGGCGAAGTTGAAAAGCTCGCTGGCCAGCCTGATGCTCCAAATACATACTGGGCATTGGCGTCGTTGACGGATCGGAACTGGGATTTCCGCTCCGCAATCTACGGAGAGCTCCAGAACATCGAACGTCTATCTCCGGGACTGTTCAACGAAGTAGACGCAAACGCTTCAGAAGTCGTTGCCAGTCGAAAGTTGATTGAGTCAGTCCAGGGATTTCTAGAAGAGACTTGGTCGCTTGGAGCAGCTTCGTCCGAAGAGAAAGAAGTTCAAGTAAAGTTGCTGGCCGGGACCGCGCTACTCGCTTTTGAGCCGATATGCCGCGAAGACCTAAGGGATCGAAGCACATTTCCGGAGCTGGACAATGTGGCCAATATTGCTCCTTCAACCGCAGTGCTACTAAGCACCGGACGTCAACTCAAGAATGAGTTTCAGCAGATCGCGAAGTGGTGTTTGCTGCCTGACGGAACGGCGAGCGATCCATTAGACAAGGCGATGCAGAATTTCAGTGTGATGGAAGGCGGTGTGAAGCCTCACAAGATTCTGGCTGGACTACTGCTCCCGGCATTCCAGGCGGCCGAGTCAGCCAGCAATCGCACAGCAAATACTGTCCGCCGGCAAATGTTCATTGAGGCTCTCCGTGCCTACGCGGCCAAACATGGGACCCTACCAGAATCACTCGACGATCCCATTCTCCCCTACCCGCTTCAATCGCCCTCGCGAAGACCATTCGGCTATGAGTGTATCGATACAAACAATGCGTTGCTGCGTTACGAGCCTGGCTGGCCCGGCGACAAAGGTGTAGTGCGAATCAAACTTGCCAATTAGCACGCCATGATGCGTGGCAGACGAATCCACGTGTCGACTTCGAGAGCCTCTACGCCGAACAATCAAATACCATAGGAATAAATCATGCAGATTAAGAAATTCTTCTGGCTGGCAACATTTTCTGTTTGCCTAACTACGACTCAGTACGCAAGTCTCGGATCACCTCAAAGTGAGATTGGCCGAGCCATGAATTCAACCACCTTGGCGGTCGTGCGACTCGATTTACAAAAGGTCCAGGCACCGGAATTGTTATCGTTCGCGAAGCGAATCGCCCCCGATGCAGTCCCCGAGTCTGCGTGGACAGGATTCGCGGCAGTCGTTACGCCGATCTACCAAGAGTTACAGCGCACCGACGCGAGTGAAATATTGGTAGTCGGGGGGATTGCGGGCGTGCCAAGTGAATTACCCGCTATCGTGCTGGTGGATTCAAAGAAAAACGCAAGTGAAATGGCCAAGACTGCGCTAGTCAGCATGTTGAAAGGCCAAGGCTACGAGCCACATGACCTTGCGGGGAGTGTTGTGTTGTGCTCAGAAGCGACTTGGCAGCGAATGCAAAGTTCCAGCGTAGCACGGCCCGAACTGACCGAAGCACTTGAGCAATCAGCCTCCACGGAGCTAAGCATTACAGTGGCCGCACCCGAGCGCTTGGCAGAGGCCGTCGCTGATATCTGGCCGAGTCGATTGCCGATAGAATCGCCAATACAATTGTCGCCTCAAGAACTAATGAAAGACGTTCGTTCGTTGACGTTCTCATTCAACGACTTGGCAACACCAAAGCTCGACATTGCGGCGAATTGTCGATCCGACGAGGGGGCGAAACGCACACTCAATACTTTGCTCGAAGTCGCCAAGTCGCTAAAGCTTGATACGATGCAAGCCTCCATCAACGTTCGACAGGCGTCTCTAGTGTTCTCGGAAGAGTCGGTTGTTTCGGCGGTTCGGGCGCTTGTGAAGTCGGGGAATTCTAGTTCTCAAAATATGCAGGATTCGAACAGTTTGAAGCAGATCGCACTTGCGATGTGGAATTTCGAATCCAAGTATGGCTACATCGTTCCTCGCCAGACCGTGGACGAAAGTGGTAAGCCGCTGCTGAGTTGGCGAGTGCATCTGTTGCCGTTCATGGATCAGCAAGCACTGTACGAAAAGTTCCACTTGGATGAGCCGTGGGATAGC
>DNPC01000094.1:5760-6249 GCA_003501565.1 Planctomycetaceae bacterium
ACTTGGATGAGCCGTGGGATAGCGAGCATAACTTGCCGCTGATGAAAGAGATCCCGTTTCCGTACCAAAGTAAGGAAGCACCTGAAGGGCACACACGAGTGCAGTTGCCTGTGCTAGCCGATGATGGATTTTGGGGTAGCGAAGAAACGGAGTGGCGAAAAGTGCGCGACATCACTGACGGCACTAGCCGAACCGTCTTTGCGTTCCAAACTCCCGTGGAAGCGGCCGTGCCGTGGACCAAGCCAGCGGACTTCGTCGTCGACCCTAATTCACCTCTCGACAGCATGCTTGGCGGCCGCGAGCGAGCGTTGGTAGCGCAGTTTGACGGCTCGGTACAAAACACTCCCGAGTCAGCAACCAACGATTCCATGAGGCGCAATCTTACGCACTCAGCGGGCGATTGATACTAAGGAGCTTTCGCTCGGCGGATCTTGCTGTCTCTTTTACTTGGAACCTATCCGAAACGCCATTAGCCGATCGGCGTTAGCC
>DNPC01000094.1:6384-17456 GCA_003501565.1 Planctomycetaceae bacterium
CGATTCAAGGTTTTCGGATAGGTGCTTACTTGTCTGAGGTGACTGATAGCCTCGAAAACTGCCAGAACAGGTGGCCGCTAGACCGCTACTCGGGGACTCAAAAGCGACTAAAATCCCGAGTTTGAAACTCACAAACCCAAGTCGCCTCTATCGCCAACGAGTTCGCTATGGACACCCGACCCATCACTCCAGAACGTCTTGCCTCGAGTGTGATCGCAGTTCCGCCGCTCGCTCGGGACAGCCTTTTGCAACTGTCTGAGCCTGAGAACCGAAAGATCGCCCAGTTTATCGAGAGTGGGGGAGTCAGTACTTTGCTCTATGGAGGCAACGCTGTCTTCTACCATATTCGCCCGTCTGAATATGCCGCCTTGCTTGGTCAATTGACCGAGATTGTGGCAGAGGACACGTTGGTTGTCCCTGCCGTAGGACCCACCTACGGTTTGATGATGGATCAAGCGACCGTGCTTCAGGACTTTGATTTCCCGACGGTCATGGTGCTGCCGCAAACAGATATATCTGATCCGGCTGGACGCGCCGCCGGTATTCGCCGCTTTGCCGAAAGCTACGGCAAGCCAATCGTGCTTTACCTTAAACATGACAACTGGTTACCGCCCGAGGTCGTTGGCAAAATGCACGCCAGCGGAGTTATCTCGTGGATTAAGTATGCGGTCGTTCGCGACGATCCATCGCAAGATGATTACCTGCGAGCCGTTATGGGGCAGGTTCCTGGGGAGATCGTGGTCAGCGGCATTGGCGAACAGCCAGCAATCGTTCACATGCGCGATTTCGGTGTTGGGTCTTTCACCAGTGGGTGTGTCTGCGTCAATCCAGCTCTCTCGATGCGAATGTTGGCATCGATCAAATCCTCAGATTATGCGGCGGCAGAAACGATTCGCCAGCAGTTCGAGGGACTTGAGGACCTGCGAAATGGAATCAACCCAATCCGTGTCCTTCATCGAGCGGTCGAGCTGGCCGGTATTGCTGACACCGGTCCGATGATGCCGTTGCTGGGAGAAGTAGAAATCGCAGAGATTGCCAAGATCGCCGAGGCAGCTGAAACGCTGCGGAACATTAGTTGATCTTGGGCGTTGAGCCTCTTGCTCGCGGTGCCCCGAAATTACTTACGGTGTCCCCAGAGCCCAGCGTGTTTTGTTACGGTGATGTCACCGAATACGCGGCACTGACACGCTAGACGCAAACCGCTAGAGCCAACATGTGGGGGTACGACCAACCGAACTCTCTCAACCAGCGTAGGCGATGACACTAGTTCTTGTTCGTTCGAATTAGCCGCAGAAGCTGCCAGCTCAACTGCACATGTGCCGCAGGTTCCAATTCCTCGGCAGTGGATTTGCTTGGCAGCCCCGTTGTACAGCGGCAAGCCTTCTCGCATTAATACCGTGCGCAGGTTTTCACCTTTTGTACATGCAATGGTGCGGTTTGCAAAAGTGATCTGTGGCATAATGTTAGTGCGAATAAGTGTTATGTAGTGTGCCGTAAAGAAAAAAGGACCGCTGAATACGAATATTCGAGCGGTCCTTCCAGGAAGATTCTTTAGGGGTGACGCCGTACGCTATCGACGCGCGACGCTAATCGCTTCGACCGGATGGCGACTCTCCCGATCCAGGTCGAATCGATCCAAATTCATCACCTTGGTCCAAGCAGCAACGAAGTCGTGGATAAACTTTTCTTCATTGCCGCTGCTTGCATACACCTCAGCGATGGCCCGTAGCTGCGAATTCGAACCGAACACAAGGTCGACTTCGCTTGCCATCCATTTCATCTTGCCCGTTTCTCTGTCGGTTCCTTCGTAGAAGTGGTCGCAGATTGCGGACTTCTTCCATTCGAAATTCATGCTGAGCAAATTGACAAAAAAGTCGTTGCTGAGCGTGCCCGGATTCTCTGTTAGGACTCCCAGTTCACCCATCGGGCCAGATCCAGCATTAGCTCTGAGGGTCCGAAGGCCGCCGATCAAGACGGTCATTTCGGGTGCAGTCAGCGTTAGCAGATTGGCTTGATCAATTAGGAGTTCGGGAGTCGGGCGATCGATGGTCTTGTCAACATAATTCCGGAATCCGTCGGATTTCGGCTCCAGATGCGCGAACGAATTAACGTCCGTCAGCTCTTGCGTTGCATCCACTCGGCCAGGACTGAACGGAACCGTTACGGTAAAGCCAGCTTTGTACGCCGCCGCTTCGACCGCGGTATTGCCAGCGAGTACGATTAGGTCAGCAAGTGAGACTTGCGTTCCATCCTGTTTGGAACTGTTAAATTTCTGCTGTATCTCGCCAAGTGCATCGAGGACTCGAGCGAGTTGTCGCGGCTCGTTGACTGGCCAGTCTTTTTGAGGTGCCAAACGGATTCGAGCGCCGTTGACTCCGCCGCGTTTGTCACTTCCGCGGAACGTGGCTGCTGACCCCCACGCCGTTTTGACCAACTCAGGTACACGTAGGCCTGCTTTGCGAATCATTCCCTTCAGTTCTGCGATGTCCGAGTCGGAGACCAGTTTATGATCGACCTTCGGGAGCGGGTCTTGCCAGATCTGAGGCTCGGCGACTTGTGGGCCTAGGTACCGAGAGAGCGGTCCCATATCCCGGTGCGTCAGTTTGTACCACGCTTTCGCAAACGCTCGCTCAAACTCCTTGGGGTTTTCGAAGAAACGCTTTGAAATCTCGCCGTAGATCGGATCTTTCTTCAGAGCGATGTCTGTCGTGAACATGATCGGTGCGCTTGTTTTTCCATCGACGTGAGCGTCGACGACATCTCCTGACGCCGATTCGTCCGTAGGAGTCCACTGCCACGCGCCCGCAGGGCTCTTGACCAACTTCCATTCGTAGCCGTAGAGATTCTCAAAGTAGCCGTTTGACCATTCAGTTGGAGTACTGGACCAGGCCCCTTCTAGACCGCTGGTAATCGTATCTTCCGCATTGCCTTTGCCATGCGAGCTGATCCAGCCAAGTCCTTGCTTGGCGATGCCCGCAGCCTCAGGCTCGGGGCCGACGGCGTCTGCTGGTGCCGCACCGTGTGCTTTCCCGAAAGTGTGACCACCGGCAATGAGCGCGACGGTTTCTTCGTCATTCATTGCCATGCGGCCGAATGTTTCTCGAATGCGAGCAGCGGAGGCCAATGGATCTGGCTGGCCGCCCGGACCTTGAGGATTGACATAGATCAGTCCCATTTCGACTGCCGCCAACGGATTTTCAAGCTCACCGTCGTCGTACCGCGAATGTCCGAGCCATTTGCTCTCCGGTCCCCAGTAGATGTCCTCTTGCGGTTCCCAGACGTCCACGCGACCTCCGGCAAAACCCATGGTTTCGAAGCCCATGTCTTCAAGGGCGACGTTTCCGGCAAAGATCATAAGATCAGCCCAGGAAATTTTGTTGCCATACTTTTGCTTAATGGGCCAAAGTAGCCGACGGGCCTTGTCCAGGTTCGTGTTATCGGGCCAACTGTTCAGCGGTGCAAATCGCTGTGTGCCGTATCCAGCACCGCCGCGTCCATCGTAAGTTCGATAGGTGCCAGCACTGTGCCAAGCCATGCGAATGAACAGTGGGCCATAGTGACCCCAATCGGCGGGCCACCAATCCTGCGAAGTCGTCATTACTTTGACGATATCTTGCTTGAGCTCGCCCAAATCGACCTTGGCGAACTCAGCCGCGTAGTCGAAGTCGGGGCCCATCGGGTTTCCCTTAGCAGAATTCTGGTGAAGAATTCCGATGTTTAGCTGATTGGGCCACCAATCGCGATTCGAAAGTGCAGAAGCGACCGTGTGGCGGTAGTCACCGGCCTGAATTCCCATCACTGGGCATTGTGCTGCGTTGTCACCAGTGCCAGCCGGTGATGTGGCCGCTGCCTTCGAACTATCCGCAGAATCCGTTGGCGTTTCAGCCAAAGACACGTTGGTCGAGTAGCTGAATGCGGCCGCCAAGGCCACAAGCCGCAGCTTCTTTGCTTGTTTTCTCATTTTGTATCCCATTCTTCCTGAGTCTTTCGATGTGACGGACCTGCCACGTATGACTAACTATAGGAGGATAGGAATATACAACCAATGCATTCTGCAGATATGTACCATGCACCGCGTGCATCGTCGCATCTCGCGCGAACCGATTCTTCTGGAGCTCAGGGGAACTCCCAGCCTGCAAGGCTTGGCGGGAAGAAACGCCAAGCATTTGGGGGCCGTTCTGCCCTGCCCCAAAATGCTGGCGGCAGCCGAGCGAAACTGCCTACGGGCCGAGATGAGCATCGACTACTTGTTGAATCCAATCTGATTACTCAGATCCACGACTGGCCGACGACTCGTTGCCATCTACGGAATCGCCGCCAAAGTGAGAGGCGAGCGTCATTGCTTGGCGGATAGTCGTAGGCCGGAAATAGCGAATAGAGCCTGTATAGCGGCTTTCGACGCGGTTGATCCGCGAGATTTCTTTCCAGTTCATGTCGGTCGTTGCATGCCAGGCGAGCGCTTGTGCAACGGGCTGGCCAATCTGTGAATTTGCAAGTGCCTTAACAATACGGCTGACATCTTCGCCACGTCCCAAGTTCTTCAGGCGAACGATTTTGTAATGCATGCGAGGCGTCGGATCGGGTTTACCGTAGTCGAGGCAAACGGTATTGGCGGTGAACCGGCGGGTGTCGCCAGCTTCAATCAACCAAGCCCGCTGGTCTATCGTAGGGCGCAGCGTTTTGTTTGGAGTCGTTCCGTTTTTCGACGAATCATCGCGTACACGAAAACCGCCACCACCAATCGGGCCAAAATTGCCACCATTTTGCCCGCCAAACTGAGCACCGGGGCCGCCACCAATTCCAAAGCCACCACCCAGAGCTTGGCCTCCACCCATTCCTGCCCCCGCTCCAAATCCTTGGCCCGGTCCGGCACCACCTGGAAATTGCCCGCCGCCGAATTGCCCGCCGCCGAATGGTCCGCCACCGAATGGTCCGCCACCGAATTGCCCGCCACCGAACTGACCGCCAGGCTGATTGCGTTGGGCAAGTACATGTACAGCACCGAATTCTTTCGGCGGTGCAATTACCAGCGTATCATCCGACACATTCGTGATTAGCAGATTGATGCTTCGGCTGCTCTTTGCAATCAGTCGTGTTGAAATTTGGTCGTCGTCTAACGCATTCCAAAAGTCAACATGCCGGGTTTTGGTCGCAAGTTGCAACGATTGGTTCTCTACCGTTATCGAGCTGGTACGTTTGCTAGCCACAGGGGCCGGCGACGAAGACTTTGTGGCTGTTTCGGTAGTTCCTAGGAATGTCGCTGCTAAACCAAAGCAACCGGCACCAAGTAGTTTGAGGATTGTCATTCGATCAACCTTGTTCTGAGGACGAGTAATCTCCTTTGTTGTCGAAGCTGGGCTGAGAAGACGTGGTTGAGAAGGCGGTTGTTAAGACGGCAAATCTCGTGCCATGCCGAGAGCGGACCAAGATCCAGGCGAATAGGCGGACGGATCGGCAAACATAGCCAAATTTTTCGCACGCTGCGTTTACCGCTAAATAGCAACATGGTGCGCAGCAAAACGAATCAGTGTTGCATTCTGCTACAGAGAATTCAGTGATCGTCGTTTCGGGGACAATTCTGCGGTACTGCTAGCCGTCGAGTGGACTGCAGGTGTCCATGGTCCTGCGGCTGAGACTTACCGGTTTGTCTCTCAACAAGTCACCTCAATCGGCCTGCAACACGATGCAAAAGAGCACGCTACCGCAAAAACGCTAGTACATAGATGGTTGCGAGAGCGATCTGCACCAGTGCAAATGGCAAAGCTGCTTTGACGAAACCAGCGAAACTCAATGCGATCTTGTGTTTGTGGATGATGGTAACGGCAACCAAGGTACTTGCTGAGCCAATCGGTGTGATGTTGCCGCCTAGATTAGCACCGAACACAACGCTCCACCAAAACGGCGATTCAGTGGGGGTATTCATGCTACTTAAGATTTTCGCAAGCATTGCGGCTAGAGGAATGTTGTCGGTCACGGAACTGAAGACGGCCGAGGCGACTAAGATCGCTGCCGTGCCGACAAACTGACCCTGCTCAATAACCTTCGCCAAGACGACTCCGATCGCATCCAGGACCGCAGCATGTTCCATCACGTTGATTACGATGAACAACGCCATAAAGAATCCGAGCAAGTCCCAATCCAGAGCTCTGTAGAATTGCTCCGGATTCGATTTGTAACGCAGTAGCATCACACCCGCAAATGCCAACGCCACGAATCCCATGTCGAGATCGCTAATGTAAGGTAGCGTACTGGTCGTGGCGATCGTGATGATGAACAACACCAGCATCCCCGCCCCAAACCAGAAAAAACTTGGGCTTTCGATCGAGTCGTTTTCATCGAAGCTGGAAACCAACGCCGCCGCTTCTTCACGCTGCTCATCAGTTTTGAGACGTTTAATCCCGAACATCCAAGATGCCATGTACAGCGTTACCGCAGTCGTCACGATGACCATCGGAGCGGCCGTCTTGAAAAACTCGGCGAAGGAAATGTCTGCGGCTGTGCCGACGATGATGTTCGGTACAGAGCTAATGAGCGTGAGAAGACCGCCAATGTTGGTCAGTAAGCCCTCGGTCAACAAAAAACCAAGCAGCAAGTTATTGCGCCGGAGTTTGTCCAGCGATACTGCGGTGAGTGAGCCGACGATAATCATGGCAGTCACGTTATTCAGAACGGCGGAGAAAATGACCGTCATAATTCCGTAGGCCACCAACAACTTAAGCGGATCCCCACGCGTGCTCTTGGTAACTTTGATCGCTATCCAGGTAAACAGCCCGCTCTTACTGGTAATGTCTACAAACAGGCTTGAGCCAAGGATGATAGCGATGACACCCCAGTCGATCGCAGGAATGTAAACCGGCATCGAGACTTCGTGGCCTCCGACATGCAGTTCTGATTCCGTTTGTGCTCCAGACTCTTCGTCTAGCGGCGATGATTCGGTTTGCTCACCGGCCGAAGCCCCTTCGCCTTCGGTTTGAATCTGCAGCGCTTCCAATTCGCCGGGTTTTGGTTCATGACTGCCCACCACGATTTCTTCGAAAGGCAATATGCCGAAGACTGCGCCAAGCAACAAACAGATCAGTGCGAATACACCCGCGATGACAGATTTCTTTGCGTGCAGTTTTTCTTCGAGAGCCAGACACGTGATGAGTCCAATCAACAACAGGCCGAAGAGCAGCGTAATGCCTGGGCTGACGCCATGCCCGGCTTCGCCGCCACTGGCTAGCAGCAACGCAGGGGCAAGTGAAACGCTGTTTATGCAATCGAAGTGTTGCGGAAGCTGGGAAAGTGGCACTGCGTCGGTTCCTTCGGTGGCAATGACTCAGCTAGCATCTATCGCTGAGAAGTAGCGTTGATGAATTGATAAACAAAGTGTTTGAAGCGAACGAGATACCTACAACATCAATATGGGTGTGTCGCGAAGTTGGACGCACAGTGGATAAGCAAGTCCGTGCATCGCGAGTTGGTCTTCTTGTTTCGTATTCAATACCAACAAGTCAACATCGTGCTGTTCGATCAGTCGTTGGTAATCGCGCAGGCTGTGGCCAACAGTTACAATCTCGCCAATCTCAAGCGGCAGTCCGGCCTCTTTGAGATGTTGGGCACAGGACAGGATGTATTCGTGCGGCTCCCGCAGCAGCTGTTCCATGATGGTGTCTGCCGCAGATTCGGTATCGATGGAGGGGATTTTTCCGATCACTTGGATGTATCGGTTGAACACGGTCTGGTCTTCCACGTGTGTCAGAAGTAGCTTGCCGTTGGGACTTGTTAATCGGGCGGCGTAGCTGACGAGGTGGTTGTCGCCGGTCAGGTGGTCGGCGATCGCCATAACCGATTGTGTATTGTCAGGGATGGCTGATTCGCGATAGGGGCTGGGCAACACGAGTACGGGAATGTCGGTGGCCTGGGAGAGCACTTCCAAATAAACGCCCAGGCTGTACGGATAGTCGACCGCCGGAGCTTTTAAGTTACGGAATGTACAAATGAGATCGGGCTGTACTTGGTTGGCGCGGTCAACGACATCTGCAACGCTTGAGTGTTCATCACCGGAAAGCGTATGCCAGTTGATTTCTTTCTCGAGCAACGTTGTATCGAGGAAATCGACGACTTGTTGTAGAAACATCTGTGTGTGCGTGGCATCGCCGTCACCGATGACCAAAATGTTATGGAGATCGACTGCCTCCAGCTCGAATTGTTGCTTGTCTGCTTTCTTGAACAGGCTTTCAAATTGATCGATATTCGTCATCGCGAGGGCCTGATTTGTGGGAGCCGGAAATGCGGGGATGCGGGGCCGCAGGGACTGGTGATTGGAAAGGTGCTGTAGGATTGGGAACTCTGCGGCATCATTAGAGTAGCGATACACCCGGGCGGGGGTAAGGCGGCTGCCAGTTGCACAATAGAGAATGAAGTCCGGCAGTGGCGGTGGCTCCCGAGTTCATTCCGAGTGCTGATTCACATTGGGGCGTCTGGTGGACTTAGCAGAGGGTAACGCGGGTTGAGGTCGCCTGGCATTGTGCGGTGACGTGCGACTAATCAGAATGAAGGGTTCTCAATGCCGTCCCAGGGCCGCTAATCGGATTAGAAAACGCAGATGCCGATCAAGTTTAAATGTAAGTGCGGGCAAGTTCTCAGCGTTCCCAGCAAAATGGCGGGCAAAGAAGGCAAATGCCCGAAGTGTGGTATCGCCCTCAAAGTGCCGACCCCCAAGCGCACCTCTGACGGCGCGACTTCGCAGCCCGCCGCCGCGCCGCGAAAGTCGGCCTCCGAAGGTGCCAGAACGGCAACTAGGCCTTCAGCCAAGACCGAAGCACCAGCCATCGCAGGGATGGATAGCTTGCTGGAAGATGCAGGGTTGGTTGAGAAATCTGGTCCAACGTGCCCGCAATGCTTTGTTGAGATTAAGCCTGGCACCAAAATCTGCACCAGCTGTGGATTCAACCTGGAAACAGGTGAGACGGTCAAAGGGTACGCTTCAACCGGCCCGCAAGGTCCCGAGTTTGACAATATGTATCTGCAGCAGGCGTCGGAGAACATGCAGCGTGATACGCTGATGGACAGTCGACGTGACAAATCATCGATGCCATGGTGGGTTTTGATGAGCTATCTGATCGGTACGGTCACGCTTTGCTTGGCCGGGGTCTTAATCGTTGACGGTCAGTTTGGCGAACCGGCGGCAGCGACAACTTTTATCGGTAAGCTCCAACGTTTGAGCGTGTTCCAAGTCTTGGGAGCGACGATGGCAATTACCGGTATTGCTATCACTGTCTTTGCACATTTGAGCATTACGTTCTTCGGCTTCACACGCAGTGCTGGACAAGGCGTGGCTTGCCTTTTCCTGCCGTTGTTGTACTCAATCGTTTATGGAATCATGAACTGGTCTGACAACAAAGCACCCGTGAAGGCCATTATCTCGGCAATTGTATTGTTGGGATTTGGGTGTTTTCTGATTGTTCAGGGCGGTGGATTCGGGGCTTTCAATAACCTGTTTTAGGTAATTTAGGCGATCACCTTCGAATGGCTGACAGAGCCGCGAAGGCTCAGATTGTGAGCGGTTTGGCTGCCAAGTGCGAATCGAGATGTCTGAGAGTGGATCGATCGATTCCCTAGTCCGCAGCGCCCAACCAATCGTCCAAACTGGCCCCTATCAGGTAGAGCCCAAGTCATTGCTTTCTTGGGCAGACTCGTCGGAGCGTGTAATCATGGTTTCGCGAGATGAACGAGGGCTAGGGCCCTTCTCCCGCGCGGTGGGGATAACGGCTGCAATGCCGCGGCCGATACACCTGAGCTGCGATCTCGACTCGAAAAACTCTACAGACGTGGAATAAACCCCCCTGAACGTCTGTCTAGAATTCTAGGAAACATAGATTGGGTAAGCAGGACCAGGCAAATCAGGCGGGAGCCAAGCGCTTGCTAAGCGATACTGCAGCTTCACCGGAAAGCACATTTTCACCGGAGAGCATGTTGGCACGGACCGCCGATGAAGCTGCAGAGGAAGTGAAATCGCCACAATCCTCCAAAGATTCGACCGAAAACCGGCCAACTTGCGGCAATGAAATTGACGATTCGCCGGAGGAAGTTGTGTGTGGGGAGCATGAACTATCGGCCCAGCGGCGTTTGGAGCTTACCGAATCGCTCTTGGATGAATATCAAGATTTGGTTTACGGTTACGCCTATCGCTTGGTCGGTAACGCTAGTGTTGCCGAGGATTTGGTTCAAGAAGTTTATTTGCGGGCTTTCAAGAGCATCCACAACTTACGTCAGCCAGCGGCGGCAAGAAGTTGGCTTTTGACGATCACTCGCAACGAGTTTTCACGATGGTGTAAGCAAAAGAAGCCCGCAACGAGCCTTGAAACGACTGAAGAAGCCCAGGAGTTGTCCGAGGATGTTGTTGTCGGAAGTGACCTGGAACACAAAGAGTGGGTGTCGGTCGCGCTCGGGAAACTAAGTATCGAATACCGGTTAGTCATCGCAATGTACTATTTCGAAGAACTGAGTTATTCGGAAATTGCGGCACAATTGGAGATTCCGATTGGAACTGTGATGAGTCGCCTCAACCGTGCCAAGAAACACCTGCGTGACGCGCTATTGCAAGCACCTGATAGAACACACAATGAAACCTGAGACGGTACGGTGAATCGACCGTTCCCCACAGAACTAATTCCCATACCAATTATTTTTGACTAGCGATTTTTTTCGGTTAGCGGCAGTGAACGAGAATCCACACGAGTATGAATTGCGCGAGGCGCTGTTGAATGTGCGCGCTCCGACAGCGCTCAAGTCTCGGATCGTGGATCGTTTGCGTGTCGAGTCAGGACTTACCGCAGCGGGGCTTGCCGAGTCGAAAGATTCGCAAATTGATCGGACGTTAGTTGATCAAGCTCTTGAGGCCTCAAAACCTAGCCCTGCATCGGAGCTTGGCGAACGAAATACGACCGCCCCCAAGAGGCTTGTCTCGCGACGAAGATTGCTAGTTGGCGCTGCATCGACTGCCGCGGGGGTTGGTATTGCTGGGGTGTATTACTGGATGCAACCTACTCCCTTGCGTGCCGGGGATGTTGCTCGTGGAGCGGCCGATT
>DNPC01000732.1:0-3668 GCA_003501565.1 Planctomycetaceae bacterium
GCACCATCGCTCGGGGTGAAATCGGATTGAGCGATGAATTCCTGTACGGCTACACACCCAAGGAAGAGGTCGCGCTTATCGGTAGTTCAAGCACGCGTTTGGTAGGCTATCAAGAAGGCGACGGAGAGCCCGAGAGCGACGAAAACGAGAATTCGGCATCCGAAACTACTGAAGACGCAGCGACCGAACAATCGCCCGCCGCAGACGCCACTTCCCAAGAAGCCTCCCCGCCAGCTGCGGACGGGATGGTCAACTTGGCCGATCTTGATTTCGTCACCGAATTCCCGCTACCGGTCAACGATGAACTCTATGAACTTGGGCGTCGCGAATTCACGCAAAACTGCACCGCCTGCCACGGACATGGCGGTTACGGTGATGGACTTGTGTCCCAAAGAGCAATCGACATCGGCGCGAGCTACTGGCTTCAACCGACCAGCATTCACGCCGACGCAGTTCAGGCCCAACCGATTGGCCAGATTTATTACACGATTACGAACGGCAAGGGCAAAATGGGCAGCTACAAAGCGTCACTTACGCCCAAAGAACGGTGGGCAGTGGTGCTTTACGTGAAGGCGTTACAGCGTGCCCACAATGCCAAAGAATCTGATGTTTCCGCAAGCAAGTAAGCAAGTGGCGACGCACTGTCCAACATCCAACATTAAATTCAGCTTGTGATAGCGACCCAGGTAAACTGATGGCTTCGAACATTCCCAGCGACAATATTACGATGCCCGCCAGCTGGCGAGCCAAGGCGCCAGCGCTGCTTGCGGTCGGAGCCGTGTGCATCCTGTTGAGCCTCGCTCTGTTCTATTTCGGCGCTTCAGAGGACTCGAAAACGACCAGTTGGTCGATGTTTTTCAATTCCTACCTGGCAAATTACATGTTCTGCATGACCATTTGCTTGGGCGCCCTGTTTTTCGTGATGGTCACCCATCTCGTCCGCGCAGGCTGGATGGCTTCACTACGCCGCTTGGCCGAATTGTTGGCCTTCACCATTCCCTGGTGGGCTTTCATGTTTCTCCCAATCCTGGCTCTGGCCGTGATCGGAGATACCGCGCTTTATCCTTGGGCCGGTGGTGCTGAAAAAGTGGACGCACTAGTCGCCTCGAAATTGGGATACCTCAATCCGAGCTTCTTCACGATTCGCACAGTCATCTACTTTGCGGTCTTCATCATCGCGGCCCGTGTTTACTTCCTGGCCAGTCGTCGCCAGGACGAATCAGGCGATGCTCAGATCACTTTGAAGCTCCAGCGTTGGGCTGGCCCCTTCATCATGTTGTTCGCCCTGGCCGTGAACTTCGCCGCCTTTGACTGGATGATGTCGACTGACCCAGCTTGGTTCAGCACGATTTATGGCGTTTACATTTTCGCTGCTTCAATGCTCAGCTTCTTCGCTACGATGATTTTGCTTTGCCATCTGCTGCAGCGGAGCGGTCGCATTGAAAAGCTCGTGACCATTGAGCATTTCCATGACCTATCAAAGTTCCAACACGGCTTCATCGTGTTCTGGAGCTACATCGCGTTCTCACAATTCCTGCTCTACTGGTATGGCAACATTCCAGAAGAAACACTGTGGTACAAGCACCGCATGGAACACGGCTGGGGTACCGTTGGCCTAATCCTAATAGCAGTGCACTTTGTGATTCCGTTCCTGGGAACCATGAGCCGGCACGTCCGACGCAAACCGGCGGTTATGGCTGGCTGGGCTGTATACATCCTGGCCGTGCATTGGCTGGACATGATGTTCCTGATCATGCCAAACAATGGTTTCGTGGTATCTGGAATGTTAATTGTTGGTCACCTTGCCTGCTGGGTAGGCATGGTTGCTGTGTTCGTTGCTTTGTTCCTGATGCGAGTTGGCGAAACTCCTGTCGTGGCCGTCAAAGATCCTTGGTTGCCAGACGCATTGTCCTATCACGTTGGCCCCTAGACGGGTCGCGCCGACAGTTTTCGCTCAGCATCCAACCTTAGTAAAGAAAACGATAGCAAATGGCACGCTACGACGATTTGAATACAACCGCCATTGGTTATGCGACTTACATCAGCACGGTTCTTTTCCTGATCATTGTGCTTTTGCTGCGTGCATTAACCTATTACTGGCTCGAAACGGAGAGTCAGAGCAACATGGCAGAAGCTCGATACGTTTCCTCGGATGAAGAAATCGCGCGGCAGCAGGCTGAATTTGCGGATTTCGGAACGGCGATGGTTACCGTCACCGAAGGAGAGGGAGCGGATGCTGTCACGAAGGAAGTCGAGCGTCAACGGATCCCGCTAGACAAAGCAAAGGATCTGCTGCTGAAGGAGCTCGCAAAAGAACCTTCGGCCGAAGAAGACGCATAGTTCGCACGCCCAGAACACATAGATCTCGATACACCTGGATCTCTGGCATAACTCAATAACATGAACCTTAAAACCTGCATAATCGTTGCCCTATCTCTGGTGTTGACCACCGGTGCTCAGGCGCGTGCGCAGCTGTTGACGGGGCTTCCCGCCAATGCACAGGGAATCGATGTTGAGGACCGAGTTGGTGATAGCATTCCCTTAGGGCTTAAGTTCAAGAACGAGCGCGGCCGAACGGTCACCCTGTCGAAGTACTTCGAGCAAGGTAAGCCAATCGTTTTGACGCTTAATTACAGCGACTGCCCCGGCTTGTGTATCGCACAGCTCGAAAATTTGACCAGCACGCTCAAGCAGATCAATGGCGGCGGCATCGGTGAAGACTTTGAAATCATCACGGTCAGTATTGACCCCAGCGAGTCGCATACAAAGGCGGCGAGAACAAAGCAGAAATACACAGAATTGTTGAGCGGCACAAAGGCTCAGGAAGGCTGGCATTTTCTCACGGGAGACGCCAAGAACATTCGACAACTCGCCGACGAAGTGGGCTTCCGGTACACCTACGACGTTGCCAACAAGCGGTTCAATCACGCTGCTGCTACGTATTTCGTCAGTGAGAAAGGGCAGATTTGCCGCTACCTGCTAAGTTTGGGTGTGGAACCCGATCAGTTCAAGCTGGCACTCGCTGAAGCTCGCCAAGGGATCATTGGCAAGACTTGGGCGGACACCGTCATACAGCTGTGCTACCTGTACGATCCAGACGCAAACAGATACACCGCCAGTGCCCGCCGCATCATGGCATTTGGTGGCGCCGCGTTCGCTTTACTCCTGACTGGATTCACCGCCCCGTTCTGGTTCAGTAAGAAACGAGCGGCCAACGATCCCGCGGATAGTGCCGAGAGCGTCAGCGGTGACTTGCCTGGGCCCGATGCGATTAAGCAACCACCCGACGGCGATTGATACAAGAGCCCAAACTACATCCATACCACAGACAAACTTGGTACGACTCATAGAAGTAAACTAATGTTTCCTGCAAATATTCCAGCTCTGCTGGCAGACGTAAACGAATCATTCTGGTTCCCTCCGAAGGCTTCAACCTTCGCGGAGGAGACGGATGTGTTCTTTATGTACATCCTTTACATCTCGATCTTTTTCTTTGTTTTGATCGTCGGTGTAATGATTTACTTCGTACTGAAGTTCCGACGTCGCCCCGGATATCGCGGTGACTCGTCAGCACTTCACAACAACACGCTGGAAATCGCGTGGACGGTCCTGCCAACGTTGATCGTATGCTGGATTTTTGCTCGCGGCGTAAACGGTTATCTCGATAT
>DNPC01000732.1:3743-6608 GCA_003501565.1 Planctomycetaceae bacterium
GTAAACGGTTATCTCGATATGATGGAGATCCCCAGCGATACCATCAACATAGATGTGACGGCTCGGAAGTGGGATTGGTCTTTCCAATATCCCAACGGAGCGATCGATGACAAATTGCACATTCCTAACAACCGAGCGATTCGTCTGAGAATGCGTAGTGAGGATGTTCTGCACGCGTTCTATGTCCCGGCGTTCCGGGCAAAAAGTGACGTCGTTCCGGGCCGTGTGACCGAAATGTGGTTCCAGCCCATCAAGGAAGGTGAGTACGACTTGTTCTGCGCTGAGTACTGCGGTGATCAGCACAGCGAAATGATCAAGCGGCGCGGCGTTATCGTTCACGATCAAGCGGGCTACGAAGAGTATCTCGCGAAAGCGGTCTCGCCTCCAAAACACCCCGCAGCACACGGTTTCTGGCTGTACTCGCGACAAGGTTGCAAGAGCTGTCACTCGGTTGAAGATGGCAAGAAGATTGTTGGTCCCAGTTTTGCGAACTCTTGGGGCAAGTCGGTTCAAACGTCCGCGGGTGATGAGTTTAAGTTCGATGCCCAGTACGTCCGGGAGTCGATTTTGGCGCCCCAGGCTAAATACCGCTCTGGGTACGAAAACGCCTCAAAAATGCCTTCTTATCAAGGCAAGTTCGATGAAGATGAGCTTCTCGCTCTGACTACGTTCCTTGAGTGGATGAGCAAGCCTGAATTTGTCGCCGCGGTCCAAGATGGTACGCTCGATGCGACCGAGAAAGAAAGTCTCGGCATTCAGGACGAGGTTGAGGCAGAGGAAGGGACTGAAGAGGCAGCAAGTGCTGATGATGGTGACGCTGAGTCAGAAAACTCTGACGATGCGTAAAGAGCCAGGCGGAACAAATTAGAATTAACCGAATAGAAACGACCTAAAAGATAACTCTAGTAGGACGAAAAGCGATGAGCGCGGTAGCCAATAGCCCGACACATTCGCAAGAAGATAGCGATAATTTCCTGTACCATTCCAAAGGGTTTCTTAGTTGGGCCCTTACGCTTGATCACAAGCGCATTGGATTGATGTACTTGATTGGAGTCATGTCTGCGTTTTTCCTCGCAGGCATGCTGGCCCTCATCTTGCGGGCTGAATTGATGACGCCCACGAAGATGTTCTTGAGCAATCAACAGTACAACCAGGTGTTTACCTTGCACGGTGCCATCATGGTGTTCCTGTTCATCATTCCAAGTGTGCCTGCAGCTCTCGGGAACTTCCTCGTTCCGGTAATGTTGGGCGCGAAAGATGTAGCTTTCCCACGCCTCAACCTCAGTAGTTTCTACCTGTGGGTGATCGGGGCGATCTTCTTCCTGTCTGCGATGCTCTACACGGGGCTCGACACTGGATGGACGTTTTACACACCTTACAGTACGACCACGCAGGGACCCGTCGTTGCCGCGACACTGGGTGTATTCATCCTGGGGTTCAGTTCAATTTTTACCGGCTTGAACTTCATAGTTACGATCAACACGATGCGCCCGCCAGGCATGGCTTGGTTCAAGATGCCACTGTTCCTGTGGGCTACATATGCAACGTCAATTATCCAAGTCCTAGCGACGCCAGTACTGGGCATCACGGTGCTGTTGCTGGCAGCCGAGCGAGTTCTTCACATCGGTATTTTCGACCCAGCCTATAACGGCGATCCGGTTACCTACCAACACTTCTTCTGGTTCTATTCGCACCCCGCGGTTTACATCATGATTCTCCCCGGGATGGGAATCATCTCGGAGCTAATGAGTGTTCATAGCCACAAGTCGATCTTCGGCTACCGGTTCATTGCTTACAGTTCGGTCGCGATTGCCCTGTTTGGTTTTCTCGTGTGGGGTCACCACATGTTCACCAGCGGTATGGCTAGCGTCACCACGATTATCTTCAGTGCGTTGACATTTACCGTATCGATCCCATCTGCCATCAAGGTATTCAACTGGTTGGCGACCATGTACAAGGGAACTGTTCAGCTTAACACTCCCATGTGCTACTCGCTTGCGTTCATCTTCTTGTTCACGATTGGTGGTTTGACTGGTCTGTGGTTGGGTGCTCTTTCTACCGACCGACCTCTTCACGATACTTACTTCGTCGTAGCTCACTTCCACTACGTGATGGTCGGCGGTACGCTTGTTGGCTTCCTAGGCGGTGTATTCCACTGGTGGCCGAAAATGACCGGCAAGATGTTTAGTGAACTATGGGGCAAGATTTCTTGTGCCGTGATTTTTGTTGGATTCAATCTGACATTCTTGCCGCAGTTCGTGCTCGGTAGCCGAGGGATGCCACGTCGGTACGCTCGCTACGTCGAGGAGTTCCAGGAGCTTCACCAGCTTTCAACCTGGGGAGCATTCCTGCTCGGTTTTGGACTGTTCATCGCGCTGGGCGTGATCATTCACTCTCTCATGCGTGGCAAGAAGGCTCCACCTAACCCTTGGGGTGGTGCAACACTGGAATGGCAATGTGCGTCGCCGCCACCTTACTACAACTTTGAAAATCCACCTCGGGTCAACGACCCATACGATTACAAGCCACTGGAATACCGTGATGCGGAACGCGGTTGGGAATATGTCCATCCATCCGCACCAACCGTCCCCGAGCCCACCCCAGAACCTGCAAAAAGCTAGATAGTCGCATGTCACATACCGCCGATGCGCATGGTCATGGAGACCATGACCACCCGGAATTCCTGGCGCACCACTTTGACGACCCAGAGCAACAGTTTGACTCTGGGAAGTTGGGCATGTGGTTATTTTTGGTAACAGAAATTCTGTTCTTTAGCGGGATGTTTTGTGCTTATGCGCTTTACCGAGCGCGGAACCCGGAGGTCTGGACATACGCTAGTCAGTATTTGAATGCGACTCTAGGAGC
>DNPC01000734.1 GCA_003501565.1 Planctomycetaceae bacterium
CTGGCGGGAGTAGTTTTGGTGGATTCTCGCGTGGGGGATCACGTGGCGGCGATAGCGGAGGTCGCGGGGGATTCGATCCTTCATCCATGATCTCTCGCTTTGATCGCAATCAGAATGGAACCATTGAACCTGAAGAAGCCCAAGGACCGGCGCAGTTCTTTTTGCAACGATTAGCCGAACGCGATCCGAGCATCGATACATCCAAGCCCATTCCGATCAGCAAACTCACCGAAGCGATTCAGCGTTCCCGCGGCGGCGGCTCACCATCGTCGTCCAGCGGTCGTACATCAAGCTCCAGTGAAAGTAGTGAACCGGAACCGTTAGTTCCTGGATTCGCCATGGATTTATCGCCCGAACCTATCCTTGGTTTCGGAGCTGGCAGCGAAATGTTTGCGGTGCGCGTCGAAGAACGCGACCTGAAAGAAGCCGAAGAACGCTTGAGGCGCTACGATTCAAACAAGGACGGGAAACTGGAACCCAATGAGCTTCGGTCGGGCAGATGGTCAGACGACCCGATGAGCTACGATCGCAACCGAGACGGTTTCTTGACCAAGTCCGAGCTCGCCGTCCGCTATGCCAAACGGCGTCTTGGAGAGCAGGAGCGCCGAGAGGAAGCCGCGAACCGTCGAGACGATCCCCGGCGATCTGATTACAATCGCAATCGTGATGATGGTCGCGACAAGGAAGACGATGCAAAACGATTCGGTGACGCCAAGAGTTATCGAGTGGATACGAAGGGCCGAAGCGACGGAAAGGGTCTACCAGGGTTCTTTAGCACGCGTGACAAGAATGATGACGGCCAAGTCCTAATGCAAGAATTCGCTTCTGAATGGAACGCAGAAAACCTGAAGGAGTTCATGAAATGGGACCTCAACGGTGATGGCATCATTGAACCACGGGAGTGTTTGGCTGTTCAGCGAAACGGTGATGGCAATGGCAAGTCTCGTTCCAATGCTCCCGGAACAACCTCCCGCACCACGGGTGAAGAAGGCGCGATTGATCCGGCCCATATGGATTGGGCGAAGAAGATTATCGCGAAGTACGATCGCAACAATGACAAGCAGCTGACCGCCGACGAATGGGGAAAGATGCTGATCAAGCCGAAGCCTGGGACAGACGCCAATGGAGACGGCATCATCACTCTTGAAGAATACGCTCGCTACCGCGCGAAGAAATAACAACTGGTGCTGAATTAAAGCTACTCAGGTAAATGTCTTGATTAAAGGCACTGCGGCCCAAAGCAGGTTGAGCCGTTGCAGCCAGTTTCGATCGACGATGAGCTTCCCACGGCTACGCCTCAATCTTCGAGCCCAGCAACTCCAAGAACTGACGCATCCAAGCTGGATGGGCCGGCCAGGCCGGTGCAGTTACCAGATTGCCATCGGTGTGAGCATTGTCAAACCCCTCCGACGCATCGACATAGCTCCCACCACCAACAATCACTTCTGCACTTACAGCCGGGTAGCAGCTGCAGTGTTTCCCGTCCAAAACACCCGCAGCGGCCAAGATCTGTGGACCGTGGCAAATTGCAGCCACCGGTTTCCCGGACTCGACAAAGTGCTTAGTCAAATCCAGCACTTTCTGATCCAGTCTTAGATACTCGGGGGCTCGCCCACCTGGCAGGACCAAGGCGTCATAATCTCCACCATCGATCGCTTCGAAGTCTGCATTGATGGGAAAGTTGTGCCCGGGCTTTTCAGAGTAAGTCTGATGACCTTCGAAATCATGGATCGCTGTGGCAACCGTTTCGCCAGGAACCTTTCCGGGGCTGACCGCGTGACACTCGTGCCCAACCATCAACAGCATTTGAAAAGGCACCATGACTTCATAGTCCTCCACGAAGTCTCCAATGATGAACAGGATCTTCTTAGCCGTCATACAGTTCTTCCTCACCAGAGTTTTCGAGATCTTTCTTAGCTCGCTGTTCTTTGCCCTGGCTCTCGCGTTTCTGCATGTAAAGCTTGATCGGCACCTCACCGAAGGGCAAATTGTCGCGGCAAACATTCAGCAGATAACGCCGATAGCTAGGCGGAAATCCCTGCGGCATGTTGCACATAATGATGATCGTGGGAGGCGTAGTCGCGATTTGCGAACCAAAATATATCTTGGGGCGACGGTTTAGATACAGCGGCGGTTGCTGCCGCTGCACGGCTGCGTGAAACAGTTTGTTTATCGTTGGTGTCGGAACGCGCGTCTGCGATTGCTTGAACAACATCTGCGCGTGATTGAGCAAGGACTTCATGTTCTTGCCGGTTTGTCCGGTGATGAACGCTATCGGACAGTAAGACATCGTGGGAAAGTGTTCACGCAAATAGCGAACCCAACGCTCCGTTGGCATTTGACCAGCAACCTGATCCCACTTGTTCACTACAAACACACACGGCTTATATTGCTGCTCAATGTAGTGAGCCAGCTGTTTGTCAACCTTGCTTATTTGTTGAGTGCAATCGAAAAACAAGAGCGACACATCGCTGCGCCGAACACTGCGTTGGGCCCGATGGAGACCATAGAAATCGATGTCAGTCCGGATACTCTTGTTTCGCCGCAGTCCAGGTGTATCGATAGCGATGAAGCGGTGTCCGTCCAGGTCGAAATGTACGTCGACACTATCTCGCGTCGTCCCAGGTACTTCGCTGACAATACACCGCTTGGCCTTGGTCAGCGTATTGACAAACGTACTCTTGCCGACATTCCGCCTGCCAACGATCGCGAGCTTCATCCTTGGCTCGGCCTGCCCATCAGGTTGCTCGCCTTCCTCGGGCAAGCGTTCGAAGATTGCGTCGAACAGTTCCCGGCGATTGCGGTTCTGATGAACACTGATGGGAATCAACCATCCTCGTCCAAGCCGATGGAATTCGAGTGCAGTGTTATCGAGCCCCGAATGGTCAGTCTTATTCGCCAGTAGAATAATAGGCTTCTCAACCTTGCGAAGCCGTTCCCCGACCATTTCGTCCAGCGCCGTCAGCCCCGCTTTGGTATCGACAACGAACAGCAACAAGTCAGCTTCGTCGATACCTGCCTGAATCTGCTGCTCAACATCCTTGGTCAAATTGTCG
>DNPC01000818.1 GCA_003501565.1 Planctomycetaceae bacterium
GCCGACGAGCCAAAGAGTCGCGCAGCTTTGTGAGTGGCTGCGATGACTGGGGTAGGCGTTGGAGGTTGGTTCCATCGCCCTCGAACAACCTCTGAAATGCGAACGAGGTCAGGCGTCGCTTGTCGAGGCTTCCAGATTGCCAGCGGCTCCTCGCCGATAGGAGATGGAGGTTGAGACCACACATCACCGAGGATCATCTCAGCGTTTACCAGTCGCTGAATCAGCTCGACTAACGAGGCGGGCGAGTCGAAGTGGTCAGCCCAGATGCGGTGAACATGAGCCAACGACAATAGGCGCACGCGGGTCGTGAGTGTTTCGATCAAGTCGTAGATCGTTGCGGTCCAAGTGCGTTGAATCATTTCACCGCTCCCGCAGCAGGGCCTGAGGTTTCAAGCGGATGGTCTTGCAAATAGCGGTCAAACATGCCAACCGAATCAGAGCTAGTGGAATGAGCGTCTGCTTGCGACATCGACCGGGCCATTGACTTTCTTCTCCTTTGCTTCCTTGGTTTGTTCGATGACGGCTTGGGATTTGATGGAGCGGGGCCCGACGGAGACTCTGTTTCGGGCCCAAGCGAGATGGTTTCGTTTGAAATCAGCGGAGAGATATCTTGTTTTCGTCCGCGATGAGGAACTTCAGCTTGCGGGCGTTCCCATTGCGATGCCAAGAATGTGCCGGTATCGGTTGATGGCCAAGGTGCGGATTTGCGTTCGCTGTATTCTTCGGAGGAGATGTGAAAATCGCTCTCGATGATGACCGGCATTCCACCGTACTGGGCGTAGCCAGCTCCACGATTGATCAACACAACACTCTTGCGGTCGTCGTCACTGACCAGCTTGATATCGTTCTTGGTCAGCCTTGGAGCAATGAAGTCGTTCCGTGAATGACTGGTGCTCGTCGTCGCTCCACGATCACTCACAGCCTGAGAGACAGTGATGGAATCCATCGTGTCAACTGTTTCGCCGCTGGCCTTGGAAAGCCGCTCTTGATCATCCCAGCCCGAGATGGCGAACCACTGGCGATAGCGGCAGTTTGTCTCCAAAGTCGACGTCAGGTCATAGCGAATCAAGTCTTGCATGGACTGGTTCGCGAGAATGACGGCGACGCCCATGCTGCGGGCAAGTTGCAGCAGATAGTCGAGATTGCGCGACGCCATGCGCTGAAACTCGTCGACAACGAGATAGACGGGCAGATTCCGCTCAGTCAGCGTTGCGGCTGTGAGCAGCATGTAGCTAGCAAGCCGACCAATCTCGGGAGACGAACCCGGTCCAAGCGTCGCGGACAGGCTGAAATAGTGAGCTTCTGGGTGCAAAAAAAGTTGCGTAGGGTCGATACAGAGATCGGCAACCGCTTGATTGGGTGAGCAATCGTCCGTGATATTCAGGGCCGGAATGGACGCCAGTCGCGTGACTGACATCTTGACGTGATTGCCAGCGTCTTTCGATTTGTCATCGAGACCATGTCGTTTTGGCGATGAGATGACGTATGCAATTTTGTCGCGAAGCTGCTCAAAATTGCTGGTCTCCGGAAAGTGGCTGACGGTCGCGTAAAGAACCGAAGCATTGGCCGAACTGAAATAGCCTTCGCCATAATCGCTGCCGTAGTTCAGCCCCAATGCTCCGCACAGAATGTCAGTCTTCTGCAACTCGTTGAGACGATTCCAACAGGGAAGTTTGAACGGATTAAACCCATAGGTTGCGAGGTCGTCACGCTGCGTAAAATAGCGAACCGCGACGTCGGTACCGTTCAATGCCTTTGCTGTCTTCGCGCCCTGCTTGAGCGTTTGAAGTAACTCCGGGGAATCCCCCTTGAGGTCAAGCACCATTACGCTGGCGTTGCCGCTGCCGATGACCTGTTCAATAAACGGTGACAAGCCGCGAGCAGTCTTCCCCGATCCGCTGTCGCCAAGGAAGTGCGCGTGTTCGCGAAACACTTTCGATGGAACGAGCATCGGTGACTGGTCGTACGTGACCCGTCCGAGATAGAGACTCTCTCGTTCGATGTCGTTGTGTGATGAACGGAGGCGGTCTGTGATTTGTTTCCATTCACTCGCAGGGACGAAACTCGGCTTTGGTATCGACAACCGACCAAACACGGGAGTCCCTACAATGACGATTGCCAGAAACACAAGCAGCACTGGTATCAGGGCTAGCACCGCACATAGCAGAAGCAACAGACCAGAGCTAAAGAACAATTCGAGCAGGTTTCCTGACTGGAAAACACTTCCGAAACTGAACGACACTTCGGAAGTTTGAAACAGATTCGTGACGCGAAAGAACGCGAACACATTGAGCAGAACTGCAACCACCAGCATCGTCAGCCGTCGGCGACAGTTGCCGGATGGACTTGCTAGCACACCAGCCAATGGCTCATCGTCTCGGTTGTAGCAGCACCAACTGGTGACCGCTGATCGAAACCCTTGAACAAAACGACTTGGAGAACTGCCGCAGGCGGCGGCCATGACCAACCAGCCAATGATGGAAGCGGACAGCAGGGCTGGCGCGTGTTGGGGAATCAGGATGCAGAGGGCGATTGGCACGAGCAGCAGGCTGCTGACCAACGTCTGCCAACAGAGTGCTTCCCGAATGTTCCATGCAGCATCGACCGAAGTTGGTGAAACAGTTGCGACAAACGCGAAGTGTCGAACAACTTCTCTCGCAACCAATGCGGTTGCCGTGAGTGTCACATAAACTTCGATCGCCACGGATACAGGAAACAGGTGGTAAACCCACGCGATACAAATGACGGCAATGCTGACATCGCGAATGGCGACAAGATGCGACTTCACTCCTCGCCAAACGACGAGGGTGATCAAACCGGCGAGCAAAATCACGAACGGCGTCACATCGAAAGCAAGGAGTTGCACCCAACAGAACAGCAGTGCCGCAAAGCTGGCGATCACCAATTCCTTTAGCACTTTCCATGTGAATTCAGCATCATCGTTTTCGACGCCACGATAGTAGGCGAACTCCAGTTCCAGCGGCTCGGCTGGAACAAGGTGATGCTGAATTGGGTTGCCAGATGACTGCCGATAAACGCTTCTGGGCATAGGAGTCCCCTTTGATTAGTTGGCTCGGAGTAGCAGGAATGACAGACGCGGAATGACGGCGATGTGGACTCGAACTGCGTCAGTACATCCGCAGGCGACCAAAGCCGTGGAGATTGCTTTTGACTTCTCTTTGCTAGTCGTCAGAACGACGACTCGAAACCGCGAGGCCGCAGCCAATTCCGCAACCTGAGGAACGTCAAGTCTGTCGTGAGACGCTTGCGTCGTCTTGCGAGCGACATGCTGTGGTGAGCCACCAAGGTCAACGCGGACTAATTCGAGTTGGCCCTTTGCGTCCACGCAGTACGGGGACTGCGAAAGTTCTTCGGGGAGCCAAGGCATGTATTCGACGACTTCGTCAGAAGTGAGTCGGCGACGGCGAGCTGTATCACTGGTTGCATAAACGAGAGTGGCGTAGTCGGTCGGTAGTGATTGTGGTCCGAGCGATTCACTGAGTCTTGAAGACAAACCAAGTGAACCGATTGCATGGGCTCCAAGACGAAAATAGGTTTCCGGAGGAATGAAGATATAGCGGTTCAGAATCTGTGCCTTGCACAGTCGGGCGGTAACCTTCGCCACGGCATTCAAGGAGCGTCCCGGGAGAAGCTGCGACGCGATGATGCGATTTGTTGCGAGACGATAGCGTCTGACAAATTCGACGATCGCAAGGTCTCGGGTTCGGAAAGTTTGTTCAGGCATATGAGCGTCTACCAAATCTGATATGGCAGTCCACGCAGGACGGCATCGTCATGGAAGGCGGCGATACGACCGGCGTCATAGTCACCGCCAAATTCGATCAGCATTGCTGGCTGGTCGTTGGCATCAACAAGGATTGCGTCGGGCATCACCTGTCCCGGCTCTCTGTCAGTGATCATGTTCTCCCCACGCCACGCGCTCGCGTAGCAGGGTTGGTTGCAACAGAACCACAGCCAGACTTCGGAAACGCCGAGGTCGTGAGAAACTTGAGCCGACATCACGGCCTTCTTGCGTCCACCGAAGTGATTCACAATGATGTCAGACGGCAGGAAGATGACGGTTGAACGTAGTGCTCGATAACGCCACCGACTCTGCAACTGAAATGCAATCTGGCTGGCGTCAGGGTTCTCGTCGCCCGGCTGCCAGACGAAAACTGGACTCAGTAGGTCCGGCAAAGGCCTTGCTAGAACGATGTTGCGCTGAAGCAAGCCCAAGTCGACGAAGCGTTTGAGCCTTCTCCTCGCGTTGGCAACGTCGCCTGCCCAAAGCGCCGCGGCTAATTGCCGTTGACCGAAAAGCCTGACTTGCAGACTGAGCGCTCGAAGCACTGTAAGGTCGCGATCGGTGAACTGAGTCCGGTTCTTCATTCGGCTAGTTCCCCGCTGTTTGCCGCATCGTCAGTTTGAATTGGCTTCTTCTTGCTTCGCTTCCTTTTCGCAGTCGTGGCATCCGGCAAGCCAATTGGCAGTCCTGACTCGTTTTGACTGTCATCCGTCAGCCGTTCGCAGATCGCAGGAGCCGAGCTGAACGGGTCGCCAAGCGTCATCTCCTCTGCTTCGTCGCGGATTAGCTTGGCCAAATGGGGTTTCCCGGCAGCTTCATAACGTCGAGCCTGCTCTTCCAATTGGTTATGATGTTCTGCGTGACCGAGAATGAGCATGCGTTGCAATGCGGAAGCCATGAAGCTGCCGATGCTGGGCAGGGCTCTTTCAACGAGTCGGTCCGTGATCCATTGCGTCGTTTTCTGAAGCATGGCGAATCCTGTCAGAGTGTTGAGGGACAACTGTCCGGGAACTTTGATCAACCCGGAGTGACAGGATTATTCGCGACGTTTGGTTCACGCTAAATTCAGGCTGATGCAATCTGCAAACAAGTTCGCAGCATCATGAACTAAGTCGCGATTCCGCAAACGATGGCAAAGAAACGCCCACAACATGGAAGAACCGTTGAGATCAACGTCGACAAGTTGTCGACTGCGATGGATCACCGTGGGCTGAGCGTTGAGGAGTTGAAGGAACGAGCAGGCGTTTCAACTGGCACGGTCAACAACCTGCTGGCTGGAAGAGCTGTGTATCGAACGACAGCAACGCAGGTCGCTGAAGCACTCGAAGTATCACTCGGCGTATTGATGGGCGAGCCCACTCGTCACGGAGGTGCAGCGACCATTCACGAGTACCTGATCTCCGACGTTCTGACCGACTGGATTGTCGCGTCCAACGGCTTACGGTTTCAGGTTTGTCGTTTGCGTCATCTGGAACTCGATCGGCAAGCTCGCGGAAAGCGATTTGATCTGCGAGACATGACGACCGACGAAGAGCAGCGTTGCCGTACTTGGATTAAGCGACATCCCAATGTCTGCGAATCACTTCAGAAGCACCCGAATATTGCTCGCAACCTGACAGCATTTCACGATCCAACTGAGAGCTTCTATTGGGTGATTGACGAGTGGATTGAGGGTGAGCCACTACAGCGAAGTCTGGGGCGGAAGCAGTTCGCGGCGGCAGAGGCGAGACGCCTGCTGCTCGATATCGCACGCGGCTTGCAAGGGCTGCATCAGCAGGGAATCATTCGCCGTGAGTTAAGCCCAACAACAATCATCATGCGAACGTCTGACAACCGGGCAATTCTCACTGAGTTTGAACTGGCGAAGCTGATTGATCGTGGCCCGACAGTCTCAACGGATGACTGGCCGGTCGATCCCTATCGTGCGGGTGAAGCAGATGCCGATGATGTTGATGTGCGAGCCGACGTTTACAGTTGGGGAAGAATCGGAGTTCATGCATTATCGGGACAGCTGCCGACGGTCGGTGAAGAGCAAGTGGCACTGAGGGAGATTGAAGTTCCTTCGTCGGTTCGCGAGTGTCTGTGCAAGTCTGCTGCCGCGTTTCGTAGCGAACGTCCCGATGCAATCGAGGAGGTGATCGGGGTTATCGAACGGTGGGTTACCGATGGCAACTGAACGTGATGAGAACGATGTCTGGCAAAGGATTGCGGACTATCGCCGCGAAGTTGAGTTTCTTCGTGAGTTGCTCGATCCGGTCAACCAATTGCGCGACGCGTCAGTTTTTGTCGAAGACCTGCTGAGAGTGGATTTCCCGGCTCCAGAGATCGCTGAGCCCAGTCTTCGTAAGTTGCTGCTAAAGCGGCGTGATTTTCTCGGTCGCAAGCTGTTTCGAGATGCTGATTTCGCATTGCGAATGCGGAACAGTGTTTCTCACACACGTCTGGACGAAAACACAGAAAAGCAGTTCATCAAAGCGACGGACGTGTTCCTTGAAATTGCGACAAGGCACATTGACGAAATTGAGCGGAGAGCAGGACCGCGGGCGACCTCAGCAAATCAACCAGTGCAAAAACAGGACTCCCCAGCTCGATTCACGGCTGAAACTAGCCAAGAATCAAAACCGAAAATCTACGCTACCAAAATCAAACGCGAACCGCGGCCGCTTCTGGAGGCTACTGACAACGCCCCCGAGGTGACTGCTTCAACAGTTGCGGAATACACGTTCTGTCCGCGTGCGGGAATTTTGACGCACGAGGGAGGATTCTCCGATCCTGAGGAAGAACTGCCTTCGCTGGCGCTACTTCCGTGGTACGAACAGGAGGTGATTGAAGAAGCCTATACGCATGCACTGTACGTACTGTTTGCATTTCCAGTCGGTCTGCTGGTCACAGTCGTCATCTTGTCGTTGTCGATGCTTGGAAGCGTTCTTTATCCATACTTGTTGGCAGGCCTCATTATCGTCTGGGCTCCCTTTGCCTTCCGAGCATTTCGGCGTTGGCGGGAGATCGGTGGTAGGAGACTTGCTGCGTTGCTTGCGACAGAATGCAATCCCGTCCCCGGCAAAAACGCGTTCCAGCCAGTTGACTGGTGGGGCCTCTTGTTGGCGGGATACGAGGTTCGCCGACCTGAAGACTCATTAAAGGATGAGCGTTGGAAGTTAAGCGGAAAGCCTCGGCGAATTTTGGACAAGGGCACAATGAGTATCCCGGTGCATCGGATCCGCAAGCCGGAAGGACCAATCCTGCCTCAGCATATCGTTCGAGTGATGGCACACTGTCACCTCATTGAAACAACGGAAGGAGCCAACAGTCCTTTTGCGGTGATCTTGTTTGGCAACACCTACAAAGGAATGACGGTGCCCAATACACCAGAAAATCGAGAACGCTTTTACACTGCGATTGAGCGTACCCGTGCAGCGATTACCGAATCAGACAACGGTGAGCGACAACCACCTGAACCCATCACCGGCAATGCTTGCAGTGCCTGTCATTTTGGGCATCCAAGACCAATCGCACTGGAAGACAAAACGATGCGATACGGTGAACCTCTTGACCCGGTCCTGTTCCACAACGGCAGAAAAGTATTTCATTGCGATTGCGGTGACCGGTTCAATTGGAAGCCGAAACATGACCGCACACGAAAAATGGGGAAACTGGGATGATCTTGGTTAGCCGAGTCGCCGCTGTATCCAGTCGACAATCAGCGAGCCGAGCGGCTTACGAGTTCCGGGTTTTGCGGTTCGTCGTATTTCGGTCATTGCGGAGTTCCAAGCGTCGAGCCACTGGCCGGAGGTCTCGAAACGATCGTTGGCATCAATCGCCAATGAGTGTTCCAACAGCTCATCAATCGGTCGCCAGATTCTCTTCGATAGCTGCTCTCGTTCCGGGCTTATGGTGCTGGCCGGCACCAGTTGCAACCCTGACTTTACGGGGTTGGGAAGCATTCCAACTTTGCCCCCGTGACCGTCATACGGAATTCTTCCCGTAAGGATTTCATACAGGACGACCCCCAGTGAAAAGCAGTCCGCCCGAAAACTGACGTGGGCATCACCCCGTAATAACTCCGGTGCGGCGTACGCTCCACTCACACCGTCA